>SKYW01000153.1 GCA_007127695.1 Balneolales bacterium
GGCTACTTCGAAGCCCACCTCGAATTTGCGAAGAACTACTTCCAGACCGTTTCTGATGGAAAACTTACCATCGAATATCACATCCTCCCGGAAATCATCCGGCTGGATGAACCCATGAGCGCTTACGCACCACTCGGCGAAACGGGGGAAGAAAATTTCAAACTTGCCAACCTTGCGCGTGATGCCTGGCAGAAAGCGGGCCAAACCGCACCGCCTGACCTGGACGGATACGAAGACGGACGTACCTTGTTCATCGTTTTTCATGCCGGTTCGGGACGCAACATCGAACTGATGGGAACCAGCCTGATCAAGACACCGCAGGACATCCCGTCCGTCTACCTTGGCAGCGAATCCCTTCGGCGCCTGCTCGACGATCCGGGTTTCCAGGGCTTTGATATCGGCGACCAGAATATCCGCGTCACGAATACCACCCTGCTGCCACAGACACAATCGCGTCCGGGCGAGGATATCACCGGACAGGAATACGTGCTTGAACTCTCGATCAACGGCATCCTCGTAGCAAATATCGGCAGCTTCCTGGGCCTGCCCGACCTGTTCAACACCGAAACCGGAGCCTCGGCCATCGGCCGCTTCGGGCTCATGGACGGCGCCTCCATCTTCTCCTACCTCGGACTGTTTCCACCCGAACCCTCCGCATGGGAAAAAATGCATCTTGGATGGCTGGATCCGTTTGATATCGCCCTGGACAACGGCGAGCCCGTCCGGCTCCCCGCCGTCTCCCTGCGCCAGCCCAACTCCCTGGCCCGCCACACCATCAGCCGGGACGAATATTTCCTGATCGAAAACCGGCACCGCAACCCCTCAGGCCAGCCGCTTGAGATCACCATCCGTCGACCTGACGGACAGTATGTGACACGCACCATTGCCCCCGACGACTATCGCTTCGACCCCTTCAACTCCGCCAACTACGATGAGATCCTGGATCCGGGCGTAGTCGTCAATGTCAGCAGCTTCGACTGGAGCCTGCCCGGCGGACCCGATGCCGGCCCCGACGGCATCCGCGGCACCGACGACGACCGCATCCTCAACGGAGGCATGCTCATCTGGCACATCGACGAGGCGGTGATCCGCAACGCCATCGACGACAACCGGGTCAACGCCAACAGCAACCGCCGGGGCGTGCAACTGGTGGAAGCCGACGGTGCCCGTGATATCGGACGGCAACCCGGCCTCGAGCAGAACCGCTTCACCAACGGCCACGCCTTCGACTTCTGGTGGTCAGGCAACGACTTCACCGTCATCACCGCCCGGGGCGACAGCATCGTGGTCTACGAAAACCGGTTCGGCCCGGACACCCGCCCGTCCAACCACAGCAACACCGGAAGCCCCTCCTACTTCGAATTCTTCGATTTCTCGGACAACATCCCCGAGGCCTATTTCCATACCCGCTCACTGGCCGGCGCCTACACGCAGCCGGTCACCCCGCCATTTCCGCCACTTCCCGTACCATCGGCATTTCCGGCAGAATCAGGCCTGTTCCCAGCAAGCCCGTCGATCGTCACGGACAGCCAGAACGGATCCGGTCATCTCCTGATCCCCGTACCGGATGGATTTTTCAGCACACCGGTGTCCGCGCCGGGTGACGGGACCGGCATGGACGAGCCGCAGCGAAATTACGTATTCCTGGCCCATCCCGAACCAACTTCCCCGCTTGTGCTGGACAACCGGCTCACCTCCGGACAGTTCCGGAACCGGGATGCTGAGGATGCTGCCGGCCAGCAAACTGTGCGCACCTGGTCGCTTCAGAATGGCGTGTGGTCGTTGCTGTGGGAGGTTGAGGATATCCCGGCAGGTCCCGGCCTCATCAGTCTCGGACAGGGCAGCCAGGGTGAGGGGAGCATACTGCTCGCCGATATGACGAGAGTCCGGATGGACACCGATGGCACGCTGCTTCCGGAAGAGACCGAATCCCGGCAGCAAAGCGGGTTGGTCGACGGCATCACCGCATCGATTCATAATGACCGGTTCACCCTCTCCGATAATTCCTTCTCATTCAATCTGGATCGGGAGGATATGGACTCCCGCCGTAAATACACCGGAAACCTGCGCTTCAGTAGTGATTCCGGACCTTCGTTTTTCATCCTGACAGACCATCGCCTGCAGATCGTGGACCGTTCCGGCCGCGACGAGTGGCAGGTGTCCTCCCTGATCCGTTCCGAATCCCTTTCATGGCCGGCTTTCGGCGATTTCACCAGAAATCAGGCCCTTGAAATCTTCGTGACCGATTTTGAAGCCAACCAATTGTTCGGCTTTAACCGTGACGGTGGCATGCTGGATCTCTTCCCGATGCGTCCTCCCCGGGATAGCCGGTTTGCCGGACCCCCGCTGCTGGCGGACATCACGGGCGACGGCCAGCAGGAGATCATTGTGGCCGTGAGCGACACGCTCACCGTGACGATACATGCATTTGACCGGCAACAGCAGCCGGTGGAAGGCTTCCCCCTGCTGGCGGGCAGCCTGACCGGAGGCTCCGTCAGCTTTGCGGCATCAGCGAGCGGTCATCAATCGCTATCCAATGCCGATCAACCTGTCATGCTGCCGTTGCTAATTGCCGAAGGACAGCTGCTCGCCGTCTCACCTGCCGGCGAGGTGCGCGCATGGTCTCTTTCCGAACTGGGCGAGGTTGCCTGGGGTGCCATCTATGGAAACCAGCCCGGCAACAAGGTCGGCTACAACATGGAGCGGGAGCGGCTGCAACGACCGGAATTCGGACTGCTCAACGAGCAGGAAACCTACAACTGGCCCAACCCTGCGGAGGATCACACCTGGGTCCGCTTTGAAACATCCGGACCTGCCCGCATTGACATCACGGTCATCAACCCCTCCGGTGCAACCATATTCGAAACACAATCCGAGTCGCAGGGCCGGTTTCCCGAGGAAATACGCATCGACACAACCTCTTGGGGCAACGGAGTCTACTTCGCGCGGGTCCGGGCCCGGAATGGCGCAGAATCCGAAACAAAACTGATCAAAATCGTCGTCACACATTGAACCGATCTGTAAACATACCGCCATTTTGTGAGCTAACGCGGCACAAAGCGTCACTTCGCAACCTTTTTGTGCTGTCCATCGTCCTGGCATCCTACCTGCTCGCAGTACCCATACATAATGGCGGCGATGCCATGGCGCAGCGCAGCCCCGTATTTTACAGCTATCCGCATAACCATCTGGAGTGGTACACCATCGAAAGCGACCATTTCCTGGTCCATTTCCAGGAAGGAAGCAGCCGTCCGGCCCAGGTCGCCTCGCGCATCGCGGAAGAGGTTTACGGTCCCATCACCGAGCTCTACGGCCACGAGCCCGACCACAAGGTAAGCATCCTGATCATCGACCGGCTCGACTACTCCAACGGCGCCGCTTTCTTCTACGACAACAAGATCGAGATCTGGCTCCCTGCACTGGACACCCCCCTGCGCGGCACCCACAACTGGCTGCGCAACGTCATTACGCACGAATTCACCCATATCGTGCAGCTGCAGGCCTCCATGAAAAAAAGCCGGCGGCACCCGGCATCCTATATCCAGTGGCTCTCGTATGAAGACGTGCGCCGCCCAGACGTGCTCTACGGCTTCCCCAACGGCATCATCACCTATCCGCTGGCCGGTATCAGCATGCCCGCCTGGCTGGCCGAAGGCACCGCCCAGTACATGCGCGACGAGATTTATTACGACGACTGGGACAGCCACCGCGACATGCTCCTGCGAACCCGCATCCTGGACGGCAACTGGCTCAGTCTCGAAAAAATGGGCACTTTCAGCTCAAAAACGTCCCTGGAACGCGAACTGGTCTACAACCAGGGGTTCGCCTTCACGCGCTACCTGGCCGACCGCTTCGGCGAGCAGGCCATCGCTGACATCACCCGCGCGTTCAGCCAACGCGGAGTGTACGACGCACGCAAAGCCATCCGCAAGGCCACCGGCATCGACGGACGCGAGGTCTTCGATGACTGGATCGCCGAACTCACCGAACAATACACCGGATTCGCGGAGGGAAGGGAGCGCAACCCATCCAACCGCACTTGGGTCGAGCCACTCGGCTTCTTCAACTTCCACCCGACCTGGCACCCGGACGGAACCGCCATTTCCTACCTCTCCAACAAATTCCTGGATGGGGCCATGGTATCGCTCTACACGGTGGACTCCGGAAAGCTTGTGGATGCGGATAGTGCTTTGGATGTGGATAGTGCTTCAGACGCCGCATATCTCCATGCACCGCTTGACATGGGAAGATGGCATGCCATGGCCGGCAGCCCGGACCATGCCACGAGCAACCGAACCACGCACTCACCGAGCAACCGCGCGGGGCATTCCCCGGGCGGACGTGCGACACACTCCCTGAACAGCAGCGCGGGACACCCCGGGCACCCGCACGAATGCCACCTCGATTCCACGCCACTGCGTCGCCTGGAAACCGCCTTCAGCTTTTCCCCGGACGGCTCACGCATTGCCTACAGCCGCAACCGCATCAACAAATACGGGGAAAACTACCGCGATCTGTTCCTTTTCGACCCGGAATCCGGCGACAGCAAACGACTCACCCATAGCGAACGCCTCCAGGACCCCGCCTGGCATCCCGGCGGCAACTATCTGGCGGCCGGCAAGATCGAGGACGGGTCCATCA
>SKYW01000167.1 GCA_007127695.1 Balneolales bacterium
AACCCTATTGCTAAAAACGGGTTGCCCGCTTAATTTTTTCCTAATCAACTCCAAATGGAATCACTATGAAGAATCGATTACAAAGATGCCATTTCCTTTTTTGTTTCGGTTTGGCTGCGCTCTTGCTGGCAGCCAGCGGAACCGTATTTGCCCAGCATGAGGTACAGGGTACCGTCACCGATGCTGAAACAGATGAGCCCCTGATCGGGGTGAACATCATGGTGCTTGGCACGACCATAGGCACCACAACGGATGCCAACGGTGTGTACATGCTGACCGCGCCCGAACCTGACGCCACCCTTCAGTTTTCCTACCTGGGATTTGATACAAGGGAAGTTCCCATTGAGGGCCGGGAACAGATCGATATCACGCTGACCCCCACGGAAATTATCGGGGAGGAGCTGGTCATCGTCGGCTACGGCGTGCAGCGCCGGCGGGACGTTACCGGCTCCATCGGCCGGGTTGACGGTGACCGTCTGGGACGCATCCCCACACAATCCATCGACCAGACGCTGCAGGGCGTATCCGCCGGTATCCAGGTAACACCCACTTCGGGTGCACCCGGCGCCAGCTCCGTCATCCGCATCCGCGGGGTCGGCACGCTCAACGACGCCTCCCCCCTGTTTGTGGTGGACGGGATGATCCTGGATGATATCAACTTTCTGAACCCCAATGATATCGAGTCGGTCGACATCCTCAAGGACGCCTCGGCTGCCGCCATCTACGGGGCACGCGGGGCAAACGGTGTGATCCTCATCACCACCAACCGGTCCACCATTGACCGTCCAACCGAGATCAAGGTCAACACCTACTACGGCTGGCAGGAAGTGGCCCGCACCGTACCGCTCACCAACGCCCGGGAATATGCCATCCTGGCCAACGAAGCGGCCGCGAACGAAAACCGGACGCCCCCATTTGAGGATCCCGCACAATTTGATCAGGGAACCGACTGGCAGGACGAAATCTTCCGGATCGCCCCCATCCGAAGCTTTTCCATCAGCGCCGCCGGCGGCACCAGCCGTACCGCCTACAACCTGAGCGCCAGCGTTACCGGCCAGGACGGTATCATCCACAACAACTACCTGGACCGCTACTCCTTCCGGGTCAACAACGACTATTACCTCACCGACAACATCCAGGTCGGGCACAACGTGGCCTTCATCTATGAAGACTACCGCAACGCGCCGAACGTGGTCGGCACCGCCTATCGCGCCGATCCCACCGTGCCCGTCTTCACCGAAGACGGCAACTACGCCCCAACCGATGCCCGCGCCTCGGTCGGCAACCCGGTGGCGGACCTGGAGTTCAACAGCAATAATGAGAACTTCCGTCAGCGGCTCGTCGGTAATGCATACCTGCACATCGACTTCCTGAATGACTTCCGTTACCGCTCCAATTTCGGAATCGATGTCAACCGGACGCACAACCGCAATTTCTCCCCGATTTTCTTCGTGTCGGCGATCCAGCAGAGCGAGCAGCGCTCGATCAACGTAAGCACCAACTACGGCAACAAGATCCTTTGGGAAAACACGGTGCAGTTCCAGCGCACCATCAATGAGCACCGCATCGACCTGCTCAGTGGAGTTACCTTTGAGCAGTTCCGCAGCGAAAACCTGGGCGGCGGCCGTAACAACGTGATCGGCGACGATCCCTCCCTCTGGTACCTCAACGCAGCCGACGACAGCGAAGGAATGACCAACTTCAACTCCGCCGGTGAGTGGGCCATCTTCTCCATGCTGGGGCGCGCCAATTACACCTTGCACGACCGCTACATGCTGACGGTATCGCTGCGCTACGACGGTTCCTCCCGCTTCGGCGATCTGAACCGCTACGGCTGGTTCCCGTCGTTCGGTCTGGGCTGGATCGTCACGGACGAACCCTTCTTCCCCGACCTGACGTGGCTGGACCTGATCAAGCCCCGGGTCAGTTGGGGTATCCTCGGTAACGACCGGATCGGCAACTACGAATATGCCGCCACAGTGGCCGGAAACCTGAACGCGGTCTTCGGTCCGGGCGGAACCATCTACTTCGGCGCCCTGCCGATCAGCCTGTCCAACCCCGAGATCCGCTGGGAGGAAACCACCCAGACCAATATCGGTATTGAGACCATGTTCCTGAACCAGCGACTCTCCATTGACTCGGACTATTATCGCCGCGACACGGACGGCATCCTGGTCGCCGTCCCCATCCCGGGTTACATCGGAGTCGAAGGACAGCCGATCGTCAATGCCGCCGAGGTGCGCAACAGCGGTTTTGAGCTCACGCTCAACTGGCGGGAAACCCGTGGCCGCTTCTTCTACAGCATCGGCGGGAACATGACCACGGTCAGCAATGAAGTCATCTCGCTGGGACGCGGCAACGAAGAAATCTTCGGCGGCAGCGTCGGTATCGGCGGCATGCTAGCCACCAGGACCGTTATCGGCGAGCCCATCGGATCCTTCTTCGGCTACAAGACCGACGGCATCTTCCAGAATCAGGACGAAATCGATGCCGGTCCGCTGCGCGGCGGGGAGCAGCCCGGCGACCTTCGCTACGTCGACATCACGGGCGACGGACAGATCACCACCGACGACCGTGTGGACCTCGGATCCCCCATCCCCGACCTGATCTTCTCGTTCAACCTGGAGTTCGCCTACCTCGGCTTCGACCTGAGCGCCTCCTTCACCGGACAGACCGGCAACAAGATCTACAACGCCAAGAAACAGGCGCGGTTCGGCACGCCCAACTTCGAGCTTGACGCCCTGGACAGATGGACCGAAGACAACCCCGGCACCACCTATCCGCGTATCACCGATGGCGGACACAACTATCTTGTCTCCGACTTTTTCATTGAGGATGGCGATTTCCTGAAGCTCCAGAACCTGACTCTTGGATACACCATCGGCAGCCAAATCAGTGAGCGGATCGGGTTCACCACCCTGCGTGTCTACGCCAGTGCCTCCAATCTCTTCACCTGGACGGGCTACGAGGGATACACCCCCGAAGTCGCCAGTCCTTCTGTCATTGCCAACGGGATCGATAGTGCATTTTATCCGTTCGCGCGCACCATCAACCTGGGTATCAACGCCACTTTCTGAGGAAAAGGCGCCAACGGATGCTCCATCTGACCTTACAAATCCAAATGAACAGACAGATGAAAACGAAATTACATACCACACTTCCAGCAGCCCACACATTCCACGCGCACCTGCCGCGCCTGCTGCGAAACACCCTGCCGGTCCTGCTGGTCCTGGTCCTCTTCACGGGCTGTGAAAGCCATCTGGACAAGACCCCGCTGGGACAGCAGACAACCGAAAACTTCTTCACGAATGATGAGGAGGCGATCCAGGCGACCAACGCCAGCTACAGCAAGCTTCGCGACTGGAACATCCACGTCTTCAATTATCTCGGACTCACCGACATTATCTCCGATGATGCCACCAAAGGCAGCACGCCCACGGACGCGGCGTTCCTCACCGAACTGGAGAACCTCACGCACGATGCCGGGCACCAATCAGCGCTTGACTGGTGGATCGGAAACTACCAGGGCATCTACCGCACCAACGTAAACCTGCAGAACCTGCCGAACACGGATATGAATCCGGACCTGCGCAACCGGCTGATGGCCGAAAACCGGTTCCTGCGGGCCTATTTTTATTTCAACCTGGTCCGCGGTTACGGTGATGTCCCGCTCATCACCACTCCCCTCACCCCCGATGAATACGACCAGCAGCGGACCCCCTCCGCCGACGTGTACGCCCAGATCATCGAGGACCTTGAGTTTGCCGCCGATCACCTGCCCCTCAAGTCGCAGTATCCGTCCGCCGACCTGGGCCGGGCCACACAGGGGGCGGCCGAGTCCATGCTCGCCCGCGTTTATCTCTACCTGGAGGACTACGGACAGGCCGAATCCTACGCCCGCAACGTGATCATTTCAGGGGAATACGAACTGCTGGATGACTACTTCACGATTTTCACCGAACAGGGAGAAAACTCCACGGAATCCATTTTCGAAGTGCAGGCCACAGCCACTGAGGAGGCCACAGGCGGAAGCCAGTACGGACAGGTACAGGGAGTCCGGGGCACGCCCAACCTGGGCTGGGGATTCAACCGCCCGTCGCGTGACCTTGACGCGGCATTCGAACCCGGCGACCTGCGTCACCAGGCCACCATCCTCTTCCCGTGGGAGGAACTGCCCGACGGCACAGAACGCACCGTCATCGAAAACCACACCATGGAAGACGAACGCTATAACAAAAAAGCATTCGCCGGCGATTTTCCCGGGACCATCGACAACTATCCGGTGAACATCCGCCGCTTCCGCTACTCCGATCTGCTGCTCATCGCCGCCGAAGCCGCCTACCGCAACGGAAGCGAAGGCGACGCCCGCCAGTTTCTCAATGATGTACGCAAGCGTGCCCGGGTCGGACGCACCCTGACCATCGGCATCCTCCCGGAAAACGCATCACCGCACATGGTGAGCATATTGAATCTCGGCAACCTCGATACCCGGGTGTTCGTGCGTCTGGTCCATGAAGGCGGACCTGCCGACCAGGCCGGCATCGAAACTTTCGACCACGCCCTGGATCGCGGACGCGTCCGCGCCAACCTGCTGGATATGATCGTCTCGGTCAACGGCATTGCCATCA
>SKYW01000032.1 GCA_007127695.1 Balneolales bacterium
GATTGGGTTTGCTCTTGTCGTTTCTGT
Source organism: Balneolales bacterium (assembly GCA_007127695.1). Lineage (GTDB taxonomy): Bacteria > Bacteroidota > Rhodothermia > Balneolales > Natronogracilivirgulaceae > SKNL01. Next base: position 28 of record SKYW01000032.1, read on the forward strand.
GCCTGTGGCTGTCCCCGCTGCAATTCCGCCTCTGTCAGATGATCTTCCGGCAGGGGCTCTACGAGTTCCAGCGCCTCCAGGATGATGCGATTGACCAGATTTACATCATATTTCTCTTGTGCCATGGACAGGCTGTTGCGTCCCATGACGTCGATCAGGTCCGGCTGACGCAGGAATATCTTCATTCGGGATGCCAGTGCTTCGGCCGATTTGACGGGTACCAGGAAACCATTGACCCAGTCAACGACTGTCTCGCGACAGCCGGGTGTGTCGGTGGTGATGACGGGCCGGCCGGTGGCCATGGCTTCCAGCACGGAGCGCGGAGTACCTTCGCGATAGGACGGCAGCACGTAGACGCTGCTCTCCTTCAGGTAGGGACGGACGTCCTTTACTCCGCCCACGAATGAAACCACACCGTTGACCTTCCACTGCTCCAGCTCATCGGCGGGCAGTGCATGCGGCAACAGGGGATCGTGCGGACCCGCAACCACAAACTGCGCTTTCGGGTAGTCGGTTCGCAGCATTTCGGAGGCGCGGACGAATTCACGTACGCCTTTGTCCTGCAGCAGGCGCGCGATCATCAGGAACGTGACCGGCTCGGCTGGCGGCATGGGTGGCGGGGACGACGGGAACCGCTCCAGGTTGATGCCTGAGCCGTTCGTGCGTGTGATTTTGGCCTCGTCTTCGGGACCGATGATGCCAAGCTCCCGGAACAGGGCCAGATCGTCCGGATTCTGGAAAAAGATACGATCGGCGGCGGCGAGTCCGCGCCGGTACAGGGATGTTGCAACATGTCGAAGCACCCGCTGTTTCAGCGTTTCGCCGGTGAACAGGTAGCCCATGCCTGTAATCATGGCGGCGATCATGGGTACGCCGCTTGATTTGGCCGCCAGTGAGCCGTAGATGACGGGTTTAATGGAATAGCTGTAAACGATATCCGGTTTCCATTCGGCCATGAACTGCCGGAGTTGCCGGTAGTACTTCCAGTCGGTCCGCGGATCCATTCCGGTGCGGCTGAGCTGGATCAGGTCGTAGGAAATCCCGAGTTCCTCCACTTCCGGCAAGAAGTCGTATTCCGGTATGAGGGCATGCACACGGTGGCCCAGCGCCTTCATCTCCTGGATGAGGTCACCCCGGTTGGCGATAAGCGACCGGGCATTGGCGGCTATGAAGAGAATTTTCTCAGGCAAAATATCGCGGGGTCTTAGTCGGGCTTAAAAATAACGGTGTTCTTTTGGTTACGGATCTTTCCGGCGCGAGCCGGTGCGATATGCTGTGGTCTGATCCGCGGGAACTCATATGTCCAGTCCGTTTCGGGATCCGGATAAATAACTCGAGGTCTTTCACTCCGTCTGCGTCCTTACTACCGGACCTGTAAATTAAAACGGTTGGTTTGTCCATTTGTACTTTGATTTGTAGTCTCCGGATTGATTGCCCGGAATCAGTTCTTTGTATAGCCTCAAACTACCTTCAAGTGCAAATAAAACCAAGTTTTGGAGATTAGAAAATCTTAATGGAGAGCTACAGCAAAACGTTGTATACCCATTCAGAAAGGTGTTATCCAGATAGCGAAATAATTCATGTTAGATTAGAATCCTTTAATGTAGTTATCTGCGTGTGCTTTTAGATTTTATTCAATCGAACATTGGAAGGCTTTGAGAAACCATAATTCAGTCTCTCGTTTTAATTTTTGCTGCTCATAAACACGAATCGGGTTTTGCAAAGGGTTCCAGTGAGTTCATATCGTGGAGTTTTTATCGATCTTAAGTCACAATCCTGCCTTTTCCAGGTTATTACAAGGTGCAATACAATTGGACGGTTACTATTACAGGTAAGCAAGAAATATTTGCGTATATCACTGATTTCAAGCTTATGGTGTTCAATTGTAGCCATCGAATTGAAGGCCTGTATCCGCAGTTTGGTGAAGAATTCAGTGAAGTGTTTCATAAAGAAACTCTAATTTTTTTCAATGAATTAATTGACTTAATTATGGATAACAACTGTGCTCGTATAAATAATTGCTCAGATTTGGTGAGCTTTCAAAAAGTCATCTATTGACATGGAATACAGATCTCTTAGGGATATGGGTAAAACCATAACCCGGAACATTCATAAAATTCCGCCCAGCGTAGATTTGGTCGTCGGAATACCCGGATCCGGCATGCTGGCCGGTTCTTTAATCGCACTGTCGCTGAATACCCTTGCAACCGATCTGCACGGATTCATGGAGAACCGGACCTTGCGCCATGGTTTCACCCGCAATACCAAAACCAATTATTCATCGCCACGCGAAGCCAGGCACATTTTACTTGTTAATGATGCGATCGTTTCCGGCAATACCATGCAAAAGGCCAGGGAGAAGATTTCAGCGGCAGGAATTGAACAGATCATCACCACCTGTGTCGTTTACGCCGGACACGAACATACAGAGCAGGTCGATTTGATCATCGAGCAGCTGAGGCAGCCTATTGCTTTCGAGTGGAGCCTGATCCATAGCCCTCTTCTTCAGGAGTGCTGTGTGGATATAGACGGGCTGTTCCTGAATATCCCATTGACCAACGACGTGGATGACTGGCAGGCCCGGATGCGTTCCATTCGGGATGCAAGTCCGCTGACAGTGCCGTCACAACCTGCCGGAATTCTGGTTACTGACTATCCTGAAACGTTCCGACATGAAATTGAGACGTGGCTTGACAAGCACAATATCCGTTACCGGAAACTCTATATGCCAGAGCATGGCGGGGTGAATGGGAATCGACGCAGTGGTCATCCCGCCACTTTCAAGTCCCGGGTATATCAGGATTATCCGGAGGCCCTTCTGTTCGTCGAAAGTTCAAGCGACCTGGCAAGGGCGATAGCCTTGCAGACCGGTCGCAAAGTGCTGTCCTATATGGATCAGCAAATTTTCACACCGGATTACTTGCGGGCAATGGCAGCCAAACAGATCAGGAGCCTGCCCTCAAGGATCCTGAGAAAAATGAGGCACCTTGCATTCAGGGATCCCCTGGCGGACTCCAATCGATTTGCCGGCGCCAAACAGATGAATAGCAAAGGGTAACCACATGGTACCGGGATCCCGGATCCCAAAGTAAACGATAATCATCACAAAACGTGGGTATGTGGTATGGACTACATGTCACTGTATGATGTCTCAAGAACAATCCTGAAAAACCGGCACAAGGTGCCGCAGGACGTCGACCTCATTGTCGGCATACCCAGAAGCGGTGTTTTTGCAGCCAATATAATGGGCCTGGCGTTGAATGTACCTGTCACCGATCTGGACGGCTTCGTACAAAATACAGCGCTTTCCCTCACCTACCGGATTGAAATGCCTTCGGCCTTGGCGCCTTTTACCACATGCTCCCATCCGGGACCACCGGGACGAATCCTGCTATAGAAACTTCGTAAAGTGTCAGTATCAACCGGTTTTGTTAGCAACGTTACAATAATCCACGTGGCAGATGTGAGAAGTACCGTCCCCAATAGCTTAATTACATTCCAGTAACTCATGCTCGTTTCAAAACCTAAAACAGCTACCATGTCATTTTCGAGACGAACCATAGAAAAGTTTTCAATCATAATAAACATGAGCGAAAACGTACCGGCTGCCACCATTGCAGATATTTCCGAGTAAGCATTAATTCGCCACCAAAACCATCGCAATATATAAATAAGGCCGGTTCCTGCGCCAATCATTAGGATATATTGAAATGCCTGAAGGGCATTTTGAAGCACCAAAGCAAGCAAAACAGAGCAGACCATAAGTGCAACCGTAGAAAATCGTCCGAAACGAACTTTTTGCTTTTCAGTGGCGTCGGGCTTGTAAAAACGCCCATAAAAATCATTGACCAAATAAGACGAACCCCAGTTAAGTTGAGATGCCGTCGTTGACATATAGGCGGCAATGAGCGACGCCACTACCAGTCCCAATAACCCTGCCGGTAAAAACTCACGCAACATTGCCGGGTAGGCAAAATCATTCTGGATGTACTGAATAGGAACATCCGGATATTTTGCAACCATACTGGCGATGTCCGGAAAAACGATAAGGGATGCGAGCCCTACTAAAATCCAGGGCCATGGTCTTAGCGCATAATGGAAAAAGTTAAACAGTAAAGTAGCCCCAACTGCATGAGATTCGTCTTTTGCTGCCAGCATACGCTGGGCGACATATCCCCCGCCTCCCGGCTCAGCTCCGGGATACCAAACGGCCCACCATTGCACGGCAATTGGAATGAGAAAAATACTTATGAATAGTTCGGGCTGTGAAATACTGGGTACCAAACTAAGTTTGTCTGCCACATTCGGATGAGCTAACAAGTTTGTCATTCCTCCAACCTCGGGCGACCCGATGATGTACACTGCGGCTATAACCGCTCCAAACATCGCAAAAGAAAACTGAAACAAATCTGTCCACAAAATAGACTTCAATCCACCTAAACTACTGTAAAAAACCACAATGGCAGAAGCGATGATTAAGGCGACTCCCGGCTGCAAGCCCAGCATAACTGCCGCAATTTTTATGAATGCAAGTGATACGGATGCAATTACCATCACATTAAAGAAAAACCCGAGATA
>SKYW01000138.1 GCA_007127695.1 Balneolales bacterium
GGATGCACCCAGCGGGACGGCCTTGGCATGGAGCAAGTGGCTGGGTACACAGCCGGAAATCACATCTGAGCCTGAAATCACATCTGAGCGAACCGGTGATGTCATAGGCGAACACACCATGACGCTTGCCACGCCTTTCGAACGGATTCAGCTCCGTCATTCGGCACGCGACCGGAAACTGTTTGCGTCCGGCGCTCTGTGGGCGGTACGGCAGGTGCTGCAGGGCCACTTGTTGCCGGGTCCGGGACTTTTTGATTTCCAGGATCTGGTCCTGCGTCACATCAGAAAGCAAAAGGGTCACGAATAAGTCCCGAGTAAGTCATAAATAATCAAAAACCAGAACACGACAAAAAAGAGTACAACATGCAAAATCAACAAATCAATCAACCTGTATGGACGGCCATGATCACACCGCTGACAGCTACCGGTCAGCCGGATCTGGCAAGTTTCGAACGGCTGCTTCGCGAGCAGGAGGATGCCTGCAACGGTGTGCTGATCCTCGGAAGCACCGGCGAGGCACTTAATCTGTCTAATGAAGAGCGGCGGCTGATCGTGGAGTTCACAACCTCACTGAATCTCGATGTGCCTGTGATGGTCGGTGTGGGTGGACACCATCTGCCAGATGTTATTTCCTGGCTGAGTTACCTGGAAACCTGTCGCATTGATGCCTACCTGATGGTAACACCGCTTTATGCCAAACCAGGACAAGAGGGGCAGTATCATTGGTTTTCGACACTTTTGGATTTCGTCAGCCGCCCGGTTATGCTCTATAATATTCCGGGACGGACCGGTACGGCGCTCAATCTGGAAACCGTCCAGAGACTGCGTGCCCATCGCAATTTCTGGTCCATTAAGGAGGCCAGTGGATCCGTATCGGATTTCTGTGAATATGCCAGAATGTCAGATGGCGCTGTAATTTACAGCGGCGATGATGGGATGCTTCCTGATTTTGCGGGTCACGGAGCAGCCGGAGTGGTTTCGGTGGCTGGAAATGTCTGGCCCCGGGAAACCCGGCTTTTCAGCAAACTGGCACTTGCGGGTTCACTGAACGAGGAAGATAAGGCTCTTTGGAAACGTGCTGCCGGATCGCTTTTTGTCGCGTCAAATCCTGTTCCGGCAAAAGCCGTACTTGCCGTGGAAAGCCGCATTCGCACCCCGGAGGTCAAGCTGCCCCTTCACAGAAATGACATGACTGCACTTGACATGGTCTGCAGCTGTTCGGATTTAATCCGTAACTGGTACCGGGAGCGTGAAAAAAACAATTACGCAGATCATGCGGATATCCGATCCCACAATCATGAATAAACAGACATGGCTGATCAGAATCAGGACAATAGCTTACACAGATTACAGAAAATGGATTGTACAATGAATGAACTGAATGAAAAAAAGACTGTTGAAAACAAAGATTGTAAACAGACGCTGCGCGACCTGGAGAGCGGAAAAATCCGAAGTGCTGTAAAGGAAAACGGACGCTGGATAGCCAATATCGAAGTTAAGGAAGCCATTTTGGAGGCATTCCGGTCAGGTGAAATGATCGAACACGGATCGTTTGTCGACAAACACAATCTGCTGCCGCAAAAATTTACGCTGGACCGCAAAGTGCGCGTCGTACCCGGCGGGACTTCGGTGCGTTCCGGCGCCTATGTCGCCCCGGGAGTGATCATCATGCCGCCATCCTATGTCAACGTCGGTGCTTTCGTGGATGAGCACACAATGATCGATTCCCATGTGCTGGTTGGATCCTGTGCGCAGATCGGCAAGCGGGTGCACCTTTCTGCCGGCGTGCAGATCGGTGGCGTGCTGGAGCCGGTCAGCGAGTCGCCCGTCATCGTGGAGGACGATGCCTTTGTGGGTGCCGGATCGGTGCTGGTGGAAGGCGTTCAGGTTTCCCGGCGCGCCGTCATTGCCCCGGGAGTGATGCTATCGCGGAGTGTCCCGGTCTACGACTGCGTGAACGAACGGAAGCTGGAGCAGTACGAGCCGATTCCGGAGGATGCCGTGGTTGTGCCTGGAAGCCGGCCGGTATCAGAGCACCTTGAATGGGCCAGAAAGAGCGGTTTCCAGGTTTCCTGTGCACTCATCATCAAATATCGCGACGAAAAAAGCAATGCTTCACTGGAACTGGAAGGTGCACTGCGATGAGCCCGGACAACGAACGGCACACGCTGAACAAGTCAAATGGGTCAGCATTCATTCGACCTGCGCAGCGTATGGAAATGCTCCCGGAATATGTATTCGGCCGGCTGAATGCCGAAAAACAGCGCCGCAGAGCCGAAGGCATCGATATCATCGACTTTGGCATGGGAAATCCGGATATGCCGGCCTCGACCGATGCCATTGATAAAATCCGCGAGGTTCTGGACGATGATAAGGCACACCGTTACTCGCGGGCCACCGGCATTCCCCATCTGCTCCGCGCTGTGGCAGATCACTACAAGTTCGCATACGGGGTGGATCTGGACTCCGAGTCCGAGATCATATCCACCATAGGCAGCAAGGAGGGGCTGTCGCATCTCTCACTGGCCCTATTGGGTCCGGGCGACCACTGTGTTGTTCCAGAGCCCTATTTCCCCGTGCATATGTGGAGCGCGGTTATTGCCGGGGCCGGTGTCACTACCATTCCCGTGACTGACAATGCGGCTGATATGATCAAGGCCCTCGGGCAACTGGATGAACCACCGAAAGCGCTGTATCTCAACTACCCCCACAATCCCACGGGCACCACAGTCGACCTTCCGTTCTTTGAGGAGATGGTGGATTGGTGCCGCAAGCATTCTGTAATCCTGGTTCATGATTTTGCCTATAAGGATATCACTTTTGATGGATACCGGGCACCCAGCGTCCTTCAGGTTCCTGGTGCAAAGGAGATTGCCGTGGAGTTTTTTACTATGAGCAAATCCTTCAATATGGCGGGATGGCGGTGCGGTTTTTGCATGGGTAATCCCCGCATTATCGCACTGTTGTCACGGATCAAGGCATTTTTTGATTACGGGATGTTTACCCCGATACAAGTTGCTGCCATCATTTCGTTGCGTAAAAATACTGATGAAGTCAGGGAATTGGCCCGTAAATACGAAACCCGCAGGGATGTGCTGCTGAATGGTCTTGCGAGAGCCGGATGGCACATCCCGTCCTGCAGCGGCGCCATGTTCGTATGGGCACCCATCCCGGAACCCTGGCGTGCCATGGGTGCGTACCGCTTCGCCGAGTGGCTTCTCGATGAGGCCGAAGTGCTTGTGACACCGGGTACCGGATTCGGTGAGGCAGGGGAGGGATACGTTCGGATGAGCCTGGTTGAAAATACGCACCGCATACGGCAGGCCATTCGGCAGATCCATCGTGCCATGCGTCAAATTCCTCCTTGACGCATCCCGCCGTATTCCTTAACTTATATAAAAATCTATATACGTAGTCCTGCAGACAACTCCGGGATTGCGTATATTCAACCGAAATCCATTCAAATAAATATTGTTGTTATGCCTTTGTACGAATACCGATGCAAGGAATGCGGGAACGTGGTAGAATTCCGCTCCTCCATGTCCGCCAAAGAGGAAATGGCTGCCACGTTGCAATGCAAATCATGCGGATCCGGCGACTTTACCCAGGTTTTCAGCGGCATCGCCCTCACCAATGATTCCAAGTCGGCCGGCCCGGCACACCCGCCACCATCAGGCGGATGCTGCCCCGGCGGGATGTGCAACCTGCAATAATCCGACATGAACAAGACCCTTCCCCTCGTCCTGTTGCTGTTGCTCCTGCTGGTTGCAGGCAGTTGCAGCACCGTGCAACGCCTCATGGGCTACGAAGAGCCCGATATCCGCTACACGGACATGAGTATTGAGCGGCTTTCACTCGAGGAAATCGATCTGAAATTCCATTTCGAGATCGACAATCCGAACCGGGTGGGCGTTACGCTTGAAGAATACGCGTATCGTTTTCTCATCAACGACCGCGACTTCCTGTCCGGCTCGCACCGCGAACAGCTCGAAATCGCCTCTCAGGGGAGCGGCTCCATAGCTCTCCCCCTGACGCTGTCCTACCGCGACGTCTACGAGTCGGTATCCTCCATCGCCCGCGCTGACAGTTTCAGATACACCCTGAACACCGAAGTCGGGGTAAACATACCGGTTTATGGGAAAACAATGGTCCCGGTTACGGTGGAGGGATCCCTGCCGCGTCTTCAGATGCCGGAAGTCGGTTTTGCCGGCTTCGATGTGCATTCGCTTTCGTTGTCCGGGGTGGATATGACCCTGACCCTGAATGTCAGCAATCCAAACCCCATGGGCATGAAGCTGTCCGATCTCAACCTGGCCGCATCCATCAGCGGATATGATCTGGCCGATCTGAACGTCGGAGATATCGCGGTGGCGTCCGGCGACAACCTGACCGTGCCCGTTCGTTTCAGCATGGGTCTGGGCGGGCTCGGCAGCACCCTGATCGACATGCTGCGCGGCAACCGTGATTTCAGTTACGAGGTCAAGGGTGACGGGTTGGTCGAACTGGACCATCCCGCCTTCCGGGATAAGAAACGGCTGCCGTTCCACCTGATGGGCGACTATCGCATCGCCGACTGACCATACCGCCGACTGACC
>SKYW01000242.1 GCA_007127695.1 Balneolales bacterium
ACCGTCGTTGACCTCTGGAACGGAAACCGGTCCATGGCAAGACAGGTTTACGAGCGCCAGGTACTGGAAGCATTGTTGCTCAGCACAGAGTCTGACTTTGGTCCATGGAAGATTCGGGAAAACGTGGATGAATACCCCGGGGATGAAGAGGCTTTGGTTTTCAGTGAAAAAGGCCATGATCTATTTGTTACAATCGCCGGAAATCAGAAGTTTGATGAAGATGACATGATCGTAATCCCTGAATTGTTGACGAAAAATCTGCTTGGGTACAGAATCCCGATCATCAGAGAAGAGGACGTGGACTTGTTTGACGAAATCACAAAAAAAGAAGAGCTTCAGGAACTGAAGCATGGAATACCTCTTACCTGGAGCGATGCCATCATTTTCAGGGAAAACGGATACAGTGTGGTTGAAGAGGGGGATTTTGATGACATCTTTGACCGGCTTGAGGCAGGGTTGTTTGATTACAGCGCCTATGGGGCCAATGAGGTCTTGGGTATATACGAAAACCGGGCCTCAAAGCGTGATGGGCTCACGATTGATCGGAATATCCTGTTGTTCTACCAGTTTCCACTTGTTTTTTACGTGAATCCGGAGTTGCCGGAACTGGCTGACAGGATCGGGACGGGCATGCAGAATATCATTGCGTCCGGTGAGCTTGATGCCATTTTTGATGAACACTATGGCGATATCGTGGAGCAGCTCAACCTGGACAGCAGGGTATTGTTTGTCCTGGATAACCCGTTAATCCCGGAAGAATATGCCGATTTGAAACCGGACCTGGACAACCTGTAGTTTTCTTACTCCCGCTTTCTCACCAGCTGCTCTTCAAGTTCTTCGAGCGTCTTGTTCTTGGTCTCCGGAACAACCCTCCAGACGAAAATCAATCCGGCGATGGCAAAAAGACCGTAGATAAGGAAAGTGATGCTGTTTCCAAGGGTAGCCAGTTCCCATGGAAAGACAACCTGAACCAGAAAGCTTACGCCGGAATTGATAAAACCGGCAAAGGATATGGCAATTCCCCTCACCCGTAGCGGGAACAGTTCCGAAAACATCACCCACATGACCGGTCCGATGGAAATGGCAAAGGATGCCACAAAACCCAGGATAGCTAGAAGGATCAGGTTGGGATTCAAGTCGATCGCAGCAGTGATAATCGTTGCTTCATGCTCAATGGCGGCTTCCTGACCGATGGTCTCTGCCAGTGCCTGCTTGAAGACGATGTCATTGGGATAGGTGATCCCGCTCATGTTATCTTCCAAAGCTACTCTGTCGATTGATTCATCGAGGATCTCAATGCTTTCCGGGGTCAGTTCATAGGTTGCCGAATGAAATCCGTAGGACAGCAGCAGCATCATTACGGCGATTCCGGTCATCCCGAAGATGAGCAACGGTTTACGTCCCAGCCTGTCGATGAACATGATGGCCAGGATGGTAAATACGAGATTGGTCAACCCCACCAGAATGGCCTGCATGAAGGAAGCGTCCGTGCCGATGCCGGACTGTTCAAAGATTACAGGTGCATAGAAAAAGACCGCATTGATCCCGGTGATCTGCTGCAGGATGGCCAGCGATACCCCTATGATCAAAACAAATCGCAGGGCGGGCTGGAATATCTCCCTGACGGAAACCTTCTCCTTGTCTTTGTCGGCTTCCAGGCTTTTGATCACATCCGTGATCTGCGCTCCGGCCTCTTCCTCTCCGTAAAGGCGATTCATGGTCATTCTGGCTTCATCGACCTTGCCTGCCCTGATCTGCCATCTGGGACTTTGGGGGACAAAAAACAGCCCGATGAAATAGATGACGGCCGGCAGTGTCTCCAGACCAAGCATCCATCTCCAATTGTGTTCAGCGAACATCATTGTTTGAGCCAGGGCCGTATCCGACTGACCCCACCGCAGGATGAGATAATTGGTGAAGAAAGCGGCCGATATCCCGATCACAATATTAAGCTGATTGATACTGACCATTTTCCCCCTCATTTTGGGAGGCGAGATTTCAGCGATGAACATGGGTGCAACGATCAGGGAAGCCCCGACACCCAATCCGCCGATCATTCTGGCTATGACCAGTATCATAAATGTAGGTGCCAGCGCGGATGCGACGGCTGATACCCCAAACAGAACAGCCGCCGCCTTCAGGATGGCCCTTCGTCCGAACCGGTCACTGAGCGGCCCGGCCAGCAACATGGCCAGCGTGGCGGTAAGTGTTAACGATCCAACGGCCCAGCCCAGTTGCAGTTTGGAGAGGCCGAATTCAGGTTCAATGAACCTGACAACACCGGAGATGACCGAGGCATCGAAGCCCATCAGAAAGCCGCCCAGAGCGACAATGGTCGTGATGCGGATGATCAGGAATTTTTTGCTGGTCATTAGAGTGTTTTTGCAAGACGGTTGCTGTTCCGTAGAATATAATACTGTCCCAGAGTATAAAAAAAAACTCGTTTGCCGGTCAAGACAAACGAGCTTCATCTTTTTACAGGGACATATCTATCTGAAAAAGTTCCAAGAGTTAATAGCAAAGAGTTAATAGCAAAATTCGTTTTCAGGGATTTTTCCCAAACCTGATTCACTGAAATGTGTTACAAATGCATAAGTGAGAGCCCGCAAATAATTGCCGTATCAATTACGACCGTCAAAACAGGAAGAGCACCCTATTCCTTTGACTTATGGGAAATATAATGCAAAAAAATTTATTTTTAAAAATAAATTGCATTAAATATTTCACCTTGTGATTTTGTCATTGCCATCACAACCCGGGAGGGCTTACTGACGTCAGGATATTGAACGGATGCTACAATGGCAGAATAGCAATTAAATCAGGGAATAATCGCGTTTTCGAGGTCATGTTTTGAAATATTTGATGTGAAGCTACAGAAAATGAACAGCTGAAAGAGAATCTGTAAAATCAAAGCGGTTCAATCCGTATTTAGCGGTGTGCGTTACTGTGTGGTGGCCAATATTCTGGAGGGAGAAGGAAAAGTTGTGAAAAAAAATTGACCAAAGTTGCACAATGAGTTAATATTTTGTATATATTAAATAATTGTAACCTTCTGCTCAGTATTCAAGTAATTTGTGATTTTTGCGCTTCAAATAACAGATGCTCCCCTACTGATCCTATCAGCAATAATTTCTGTTTCAAGACAATATTTTTTCAAACAACCAATAAACAATAATAAAAATATCGAGAAGCGTTTCCAGAATCCTGAACAAGTCAATAAGATCGGATGATTACTGTTTAATGAAAGCGATCAGTGATTGTTTTTCGGTAATGGTTAGTCCGATTCTGTTTAATAAACTCAAAGTTAATGAAGCATGTATAATTACAAATCGATACTACTCATATTACTGGCGGTGATGGTGCTTGGCGTTGCAAAAGCCGATGCACAAACCGTCAGAGGAACCGTAGTTGATGCTGAGACCGGCGAAACACTGATCGGTGTCAACATCATGCTCCATGGAACAAATATCGGAACGACGACTGATATAAATGGTGAGTTTTCACTCACGGTACCGGAACGTGAAGGGACCCTGGTCTTCCGTTACGTCGGCTTTGTAACCCAGCGGGTTGACATAGACGGCCGGGAAGAAATCAATGTAGCACTGGAGCCCGATATTATCTACGGTGACGAATTGATCATGGTCGGATACGGTCTCCAGCAGCGCAGTCTGGTAACCGGAGCCATATCCCGGATCGAGTCGCGTGACATCGAGCAGGCAGCACCCTTGCGCCTGGAGCAGGCGTTGCAGGGACGTACCGCCGGTGTGACCGTTATCCAGAATTCGGGTCAGCCGGGTTCACCTGCCACTGTCCGTATCCGTGGTATCGGCACCACGGGCGATGCCGAGCCGCTATATCTGGTGGATGGCATGCCGGTAGGGGGTATCGACTACCTCAATCCGGCCGACATTGCATCCATTGAAGTGTTGAAGGATGCATCGGCCACAGCCATCTACGGAGCGCGCGGAGCCAACGGGGTGGTCATGATCACCACGCAGCAGGGATCCCCCGGTCCCATCCAGGTTAACTACACCGGATATCTAGGGTTCCAGAATCCCTGGCGGGAAACCGACATGCTGAATGCGCCCGACTACATGAAGATCATGAATGAAAGTTATGCGAATGACGGACGCACCATCCCGTTCCCGGATATCGATGACCGGATTGCGCAGATCGGTCCGGGAACCAACTGGCAGGAAGAGGTCTTCTTCTACAATGCTCCGGTGACCGATCATACCCTGAGACTTTCCGGTGGCACGGAAACATCCAACTATATGGCTTCCATGTCCTACCGCCAGCAGGACGGTATTGTTGCCGAAGGCAAATCGAACTTCGAACGGTTGTCATTCCGTGTAAACTCCAACCACCAGCGGGGCCGGCTCGATTACGGTACCAGACTGACCTACACCCAAAAAACGACAAGGGGTATCGACCCGAACGAAGAATTTGGTGGAATTATGGCCCGCGCGTCCAATATCGACCCCGTTACTCCGGTATTTGATGAGGATGGCAACTTCGCCAGCTCTCCTTTTGCATCGCAGGAAGTGGTCAACCCGGTTGCGTTCATTGATGTCATCAATTCGGAGTGGA
>SKYW01000234.1 GCA_007127695.1 Balneolales bacterium
GGTGGATTGTGATCAACCAGCGGGTAGTCATGTCCGGCTACAACCGGAATGTTCTTACCGATGAGTTTCTCAATGTCGCGCAGGTATGCTTTCTCCTGCGCGTCACAAAATGACATGGCAGTTCCATCGAGTCCGGCCCTGCCGGTACGGCCGATACGGTGCACATACGTTTCTGGAACATTTGGAAGCTCATAGTTAATAACGTACTGCAGTTCATCAACATCGATGCCGCGGGCAGCGATGTCGGTCGCCACGAGGACGCGCGTCATCCCATCCTTGAAATTTCCGAGTGCCTGTTGTCTAGCGCTCTGGGATTTGTTGCCGTGAATCGCCTCGGCCTCGATGTTTCTGCCCCGCAGAATTTTGACCACTTTATTGGCTCCGTGCTTGGTGCGGGTGAAGACGAGTGCGGATGTAATCCCCTCATCCTTCAGCATATCCACCAGCAGATTCTTTTTATTGGCCTTGTCGACGTAGAACAGGCTTTGCTGAATGGCGTCGACAGTCGGCGACTCGGGTGTGATCCGCACCTTGACCGGGTTCTGGAGTATCGATTGCGACAATTTCACGATTTCGGGGGGCATTGTCGCCGAAAAGAAAAGCGACTGGCGTTTGCGGGGCAGGGCGGCCAGCAGTTTGCGGACATCGTGGATGAACCCCATGTCCAGCATGCGGTCGGCCTCGTCGAGTACGAAAATCTGAATATGTTCCAGGGAGATATGGCCCTGATTCATGAGGTCGAGCAGGCGTCCGGGTGTGGCAATGAGGATATCCACCCCGCGCCCAAGCCTGGCAACCTGGCTGTTTTGATTGACACCGCCGAACACGACGGCACTGGTCAGGCCGGTGTGCCTGCCGTAGTTTTTAAAACTTTCATCGATCTGGATGGCCAGCTCCCGGGTGGGAGTGACGATCAGGCTTCGGATAGGTTTATTTGATTTGCGACGCTTGTTCGAATGCGCTTGTTGTCCCGTCGCAGCATTTTTCCCGGAATTGGGATTGCGTGCGGAATTGCCGGCTTCATTGCTGAGCAGCTGGAGGATTGGGATTGCAAAAGCGGCTGTTTTGCCGGTTCCGGTCTGTGCTGCGCCAAGAAGATCTCTCCCTTCAAGGACGACAGGTATGGATTGTGACTGGATGGGGGTTGGTTTGCTGTAACCTTCTTCTGATAGTGATCTGAGGATGGGTTCTGATAGTGCTAATGATGTAAAAGACATATATGGTATTAAAACGAAAATGGCCCGCTGCTTAATGATACAGCCGGGCCATAAAAAAACTGTAAGCCCCAATATACGGATAAATTCAGTAAAAAGATAAATCTGGCATGTGAATACCGTTATACGACCACAGTCCAGTGTGCATTTTGGCATTTCCCCGGGCTATCGAGACGGGATATTTGGTGCGGTTCGACGGTTTTTGCGCTTCTCTCTTTTTCATATCTGGCGTCCCAATCGTTTCAGCCGCCTGACCGGACCTTCAAATACAATTTCTGCCGGATCGAAGTGATCTGGATTTTTCTCCATATCCTGGGATCCGTGTGTTTCAGGGTTATTTTGAACTGCCAGACGGTGCTGATGGTTATACATTTGTTGTGTGCCGGGGGATGGCGGATGCTGTCCTGCCTGATAATTTTGATAATACATGCGTATGGATGGCAAAAACGACTATAACACGGAAAAAACCAACCAAATGACGGATACATCCGCCGGGACTGCAGGCGTAACCGAACAGACCATGAGTCTTTGGAAGGTCAACCTGGTCGCCCTGGCACTGATACCGCCGGTAACCGTGCTGCTGGCGGCCCCGTTCATCCTGCTGTGGGGATACGAACCGTTGGATATCACCCGGTTCCTGAGGTGGGAATACCTGGTGCTGGTGGTCATTCCGGGGGTGGTCCTGCACGAACTGCTGCACGGGGCCGGATGGGCGCTGTTCACCCCGAACGGTTTGCAGTCCGTCCAGTTCGGATTCAAATGGAAGTTCCTGACGCCATTCTGCCACTGTAAAGAGCCTCTGAAGGTACCGCACTATGCTTTCGGGGCCGGACTCCCGCTCGTGGTCCTGGGCCTGCTGCCCGTTGCCGTCGCCATCATCACCGGCAGCGGCACACTCATATTCTTTGGACTGTTCTTCACCTGGGCGGCCGGAGGCGACATGATCGCCCTGTTCCAGCTGGCACGGCTCGACAAGAACCTGCTGGTTTCCGACCATCCGGATGAGATGGGCTTCTATATCCAGGAGGATGGGGGATGAGCTCCGACAGGCAGCTCCGGTCCGCAATTTCGATGCCGGACCGAACCGCTAACGCAGCGCTGCGTCCGTTAATTCAAGGGTTTCGTTACCTGCTCACAATTCCACAAAAGTGATGCCCGGATTTTTACGGTCGGTGTGCATGGAACCCTTCAGCACCGGGAACTTGGATATCAGATCGGCACCCTTCCGGGTGGATACGGCGAATTGATCGCCCGCAACGAATCCCCGGATGACACGGCGCCGCCGGAGGTCTGCCAGGTGACGGGGCAGCGCCGCCTTTATACGTCCGCCGGCACCGGATGAGCCCCAGCCGTGGATGACCTTCACCAGTGCCACACCCTGCTGCCGCGCCTCGCCAAGTTTCATGTCCAATTGCTGCAGTGCCTGAGCCACATCCGGCATCCCGGATTCAATATTGACGGTGACGATCTTTTGTCCACCCGCCTTCTGCGCCTTTTTGACTCCTGATGGCGTTGCAAACGGGTTTGTCTGCACCGAACCCTCACCGACCGGCGACCCGCAATAGGGACACGTGGCCGTGGATCCTTCAAACTCATTTCCGCAGACGCTGCAAATATTCATTTCTGTTGGATGTGGTGTAATAACCGTTTCCCGGCCAGTAACAGGACAAGCATCATCAGCCGATAGTCGCTCACCAACGGATTATAGCAAAATGAGATCTTAAAAACGCACACTTTGCCGACGAAATGACCGGAAATCCGGATGACCGCGAGCCTGGGGAATATGTGCCGAAAAAAACCGCTCCTTGCACGGTAAATCACGTATCTTTCGTTTCTCATAAAAGCGATAGCGTTTACAGGAATAATTGCGCCACATCATTAGATGCAGAAGGAATTTCAACTGACCGTCCGTCCGGAAGAAGCGGGCGAACACGACAAGCTCAGGCAGCGGGTATCCGAGGCGGCGAAAGTGCGACCGGATGAGATCCGCCATGTGGAGGTCCTGCGCCGATCCATCGATGCGCGCGGACGCCGGGTGAAGGTGAACCTCCGGGTGCGGGTGTACATAAACGAACCGTATCAGCCGGAAAAACCGCAGCTGCCCGACTATCCGAATGCAGCCGCCGCCCGGGAGGTGATTATCATCGGTGCCGGTCCGGCCGGACTCTTTGCCGCCCTGAGGCTTATGGAAATGGGCCTGAAACCGGTCGTCCTGGAGCGGGGCAAGGACGTCCGGGCGCGCATCCGCGACATCAAGGCGCTCAATGTGGACCATATCGTCGACGAGGACTCCAACTACTGTTTCGGCGAGGGCGGCGCGGGCACCTACTCGGACGGCAAGCTCTACACCCGGGCCAAAAAGCGTGGAAATGTGCGCCGTATCCTGGAGCTGCTGGTCGGCTTCGGCGCCACGCCGGATATCCTGGTGGATGCCCATCCGCACATCGGCACCAACAAGCTTCCGGGCATCATCGCCACAATGCGCGAATGCATCCGTGCTCATGGGGGCGAGGTGCATTTCGACTCCCGCGTCACCGATTTCCTGCTGGAGGGCGACCGTATTACCGGGGTGCGCATCCGGAGCGGCGATGTGTTCCGGAGCGACCACGTCATCCTGGCGGCCGGCCATTCTGCCCGTGACCTGTTCCGGTTGCTGCACCGGCACGGGATTGCCATCGAACTGAAGCCGCTGGCCATCGGGGTGCGCGTGGAGCACGAGCAGCAGCTCATCGACCGTATCCAGTACTCGTGCGAGGACAGGGGTCCGTATCTGCCGCCGGCGGCGTACAACATCGTCCGGCAGGTAGATGGACGCGGGGTGTACAGTTTCTGCATGTGTCCGGGCGGGGTGATCGCCCCGTGCGCCACGAGTCCGGGCGAAATCGTCACCAATGGCTGGTCATCGTCGCGTCGCGCCCGGTCCACGGCCAACTCGGGCATCGTGGTCGAACTGCGTCCAGAAGACTTCGCCCCGTATTCAAAAGAGGGTCCCCTGGCCGCCATGGCGTACCAGCAGGCCATCGAACAGCGGGCCTGGGAGCTGGCCGGTCGTACACAGGCGGCACCGGCCCAGCGGATGGTGGATTTTGTGGAGGGACGGGTCTCATCCACCCTGCCAAAAACATCCTATGCGCCGGGCATCACACCGGTGGATTTGCGGGAGGTGCTGCCGGCGGTCATCCACAAGTCGCTGGCCGGAGCTTTCCGTGAGTTCGGCCGGACCATGCGCGGATATTTCACGAATGAGGCGGTGGTGCATGCGCCGGAATCACGGACCTCGTCGCCGGTGCGCATTCCCCGCGATGATGAGACGCTGGA
>SKYW01000191.1 GCA_007127695.1 Balneolales bacterium
ATCAACACCGGCACTTCCACCAGCGGACCTACCACCGTGGCAAAGGCAATCGGCGATGCAATGCCGAACACGGCAATGGCTACGGCAATGGCCAGCTCAAAATTGTTGCCTGAGGCGGTGAAGGCCAGCGTGGCACTGCGACTGTAATCCGCCCCAAGGCTGGAGGCCATGAAAAAACTGATCAAGAACATGAACACAAAATAGACGGTCAGCGGGATGGCGATCCAGACCACATCCAAAGGACGGTAAATAATCTGGTCACCCTGCATGCTGAACATCACGACAATAGTGAACAGAAGGGCGATCAGCGTGATCGGTGAAATTCTGGGGATGAACACATTGTCGTACCAGTCGTGGCCTTTGATCGGTAACAGAATGACGCGACTCAGTATCCCGGCACCAAAGGGGATACCCAGATATATCATGACGCTGCCAAAAATTTCCCCAATGGTCACATCCACCACCAAACCTTCCAGGCCAAACAACGGGGGGAGGACGGTAATGAACAGCCAGGCGTAAAATCCGAACGTCACAATCTGGAAGACACTGTTCAGGGCTACCAGTCCGGCGGCGTACTCGCTGTTGCCCCGGGCAAGCTGGTTCCAGACCAGCACCATGGCGATGCAACGCGCGATTCCCACCAGGATGAGCCCGACCATGTAATAGCCCCACCGTGGGTCCGGGCCGAACAGGGCCGGGGCGAGAAAGCCGAAGAAACCCACGGCCAGTGTGAACATGAGCACAGGACCGATCAGCCAGTTCTGCACCAGTGACAGCCCAAGGATTTTCACGTCCGAGAAGACTTTGGGCATGAGCTCGTACTTGACCTTGGCCAAAGGAGGATACATCATGAGGATCAGGCCGAAGGCAATCAGAAGGTTGGTGTGCTCGCCGACCGTAAGGGCCGCATTGAACAACTCGACGGGACCCTTGAAGAAGAAACCGATCAATACGCCCAGGATCATGGCTGCGAATATCCAGACCGTGAGATAACGGTCCAGAAGTGACATTTTCTTGCTGATTTTTTCTGTTGGAGTGTCGGACATCAGGTACTGGGTTTATGGTTTTTTCCCATTGATTGTTATGCTGAGAACACGGAAATGATGTGTTTTGAGGATGGTGGCCTGCTCTTCTCCGAGCAACCGGATGAGCCAATCATGCGGGATGACAATCTCCCGTTCCTTGCGGACCAATACGTTCGAAAAACCACCCGACCGAACAATCTCCAGGTACTCTTCCTTCTGCATGGCGCCAGAGACGCACCCAACGTACGCTTCAGCCGCTTTTTGGATGGGCTCGGGTATGGTACCCTCGAGCACGATGTCGGAGATGCTGAAATGTCCGCCCGACTTGAGCACCCGGAAAATCTCTGCAAATGCCGTTCTTTTATCCGGTACGAGGTTGAGCACGCAGTTGGAAAGCACAACATCAAACCGCCCTGATTCCAGCGGTATGTCCTCAATGTCCCCGACGATGAAATCGATATTTTCGTACCCCATTTTTTCCGCATTGGCGCGAGCCTTTCGGATCATAGCCTCGGAAAAGTCAAGACCGGTCAGACGGCCCGTTTCGCCCACCAACGAGCGGGCCACAAAGATGTCGTTCCCGGCGCCGCTGCCCAGGTCGAGCACGGATTGGCCCGGCTTGAAGTCGGCAAATTCGACCGGGATGCCGCATCCCAGGCTCAGGTCGGCATCCCGCTGGTACCCTTTTTGCCCTTCGTAGGACTCAGCCATGATATTGAAATAAGTGCTGTCCCCGGTTTGATCCCTCGTTCCGGGATTACAGCAGCCTGTCGGTCCGCAACAACCCGCTGCCTCACCTTCATCCGACAGTAAGGCGATTTCACTATATTTTTCCCGGACAAGTGCCTTCAGCTTTTTGGATTCTTCCTTCTGGGATTTCATTTGCCTGTGTATTCAGAGTTCGTTCGTTTAAGCATCATGCGACAACGGCAGCGTATAATAAAAATGCAGTTTTGATATGGGTGCTTGAGACGAGGTATATCATCAAAATCAGCAGCAATCCGACAGGTTAGAGGTGTCGAACATGCCGGCCAGGCCGATAAGGGTCTGGTTCAGTTCCTGTATCCCGCTAGAGTCCAAACAGTAGCAGGTGCGCACCCCCTGACTTGTCCCGGTGATGAGCCCGCTTTCCTTAAGCACTTTCAGATGCTGGGATACGGTCGATTGCGCCAGCGGCAGCACTTCCGTGAAATCACCGCAGAAACAGGTGTCACGCTCGCTGAGCAGTTTCAGTATGGCCAGGCGGACCGGATGCCCCAGCGCTTTGGTCAGCTGTGCCGTGCGCCGGGTGGATGGATCCTTCAGGTCGATCCCGGGCAAGTTGTATCCGATGTTTGCAGATGATGTCATGATCACTTTCCAGGTTTCAAAGGATTCTCGTTTTGGACCAGATTTCAAATTCGCACCACCCGCCGTTGCGCAGCATGTCGGCAAATGCATCGGGTAAGTGGTCATTCATATCCTTCAGCACGGGCTTGAGCGCATCGATGTTCGCATGGAAGTCGCTGAACAGGGCGATTTTCATAAGTGTGTTATCTTTTGGATTTCTTATCGTAAAATTACGATAAATATAGGCACATTATTGCCCGATAAAAACAATTTTTCCGCACTCTGATTGCAGTGTTCCTTGAATAGAAGGATCAGGCACGTCGGTACCGGGAATACTTGTCCGGTACCGATGACCCAATAAGCTTCAGATAACGTACCAGAAATTATGGCATCAGAATCAGAAATAGTACCTGTATGACAGACGAATGTTACGTCCCATCATGGGAATGTCGCGTTGCTCAATCCGCGACAGGTGATCCCTCCAGGTTACATCGAAGAGATTTTCCGCGGTTATGATGATCTGGTGGAGATTGGCGGCACCCAGCCTGGCTCCGGCTGACAGATCGGTTACTGTGTAGCCGTCTGTTTCGGCTTCTGACCCGGCCGTACGGTCCTGGGTAAAGGCATGCCGGATGCGAACTCCGGTCCACCACTGGCCGGTGTCAAAGGTCGATTCTGCCGAGAGGCGCAGCGGAGGCATGAAGGCCAGCGGTTCACGCGATCCATTGTTCAGCTCATTTCCGTGGATATAATCGGCACCCAGTTTGATTTCAAGCCGATCCGACAGCTTGCACCGGGCGCTGAATTCACCACCCAGCAACTCGGCGTTCGAGCCATAATATTGAAGGACCGGGTATCCGCGTGTTGGCTCGAATCGGCCGGTAGGAAGGATCGTGATGTAATTGGCAATCCGGTTGGCAAAAAGAGCCATATGCAAATCCCACGAGTCACTGCGGTAGTCCAGGAACACATCCAGCCCGTAACCCACTTCGTCGTCAAGGTCCGGGTCGCCCATTTCGTAAGCACCGGCAGCAAAGTGGATGGCATCGGCGAAGAGCTCTTCGAGGGAAGGGGTGCGGTGGGATCGGGACAGCTGAAATCCAAGCCGGGCGTTGCCGAAAACAGGTCCGCTTGCACCGGCAGAGGCCGCCCAGATTCCCTGGCTCCGTGTGCGTCCGGCCTCCGGGTAGTCCTCATTGGCAACGGATCTCAAATGGTTCCATTCGAGCCGGATACCGGTCTGTAAGTTCCATTTGTGTGGAAGTGCGATTTCTTCAACGAAAAAACCTGCGAAGGTCCATCCGCGAGCGTCGGGGGTCAGTGCTTCTTCACCTCCAACCGTGACATCGCGCCAGGCGAATGTCAGTCCCGCCGTGCCGTTATCCATGATCCCGCGCTCTGCGTGCTGGAACAGCAGATCCGACTGGATGAAGTGATGATCGATAGCCAGTTCGAGATTTTTGTCATCAAGGATGCCATCGATGAACTCATATTCGATTTCCTCATGCGTGTAGTAATTGTACACCAGACGCGCCTCTGCGGCTTCCCAGAACCCGTGTTCGAGACGGTGATGCGACATACCCTGAAAAGCGAACCGCTGCATGTCAAGTTCGACCTCTTCGTCCAGAACGAACGGATCATCGGGAATGCCGTATTTCTTGTCGCTATACTGCAAGGAAAAACCGCTGTATCCGCTATCATATCGCCAGGCGCCGCCACCGCCCAGATGAAGGGACTTCAGATCGGTACCCGGGACCTCACCAGCCGGGGTCTGCATGTTACCGGTGTTGCGCAGGCTGCTGCGGAATGTCAAAGCACGGTCGTCAGTCGCATAGGTCAGGCGCGACAGCCCGCTCAGTGATCCCATACCGGACTGACCTTCCGTGCCGAAATAGCCGCTGGTGCCGGCCGTCCAGCCAGACGGGATGTCGGCCGAATGGACATTGACGATGCCTCCCATGGCACTGGAACCGTAAATCAAACTCGCCGGACCGCGAACGATATCCACCCGCTCAATGGTGGCCGGATCCAAAATCACGGCATGATCGGCGCCGGTAGAGGAAAAGTCGCCCATCTTCATGCCGTTCTGCAGTACCTGGATCCGCTCGCCGTCCATGCCACGGACGACGGGCCGCGCCGGGGCATTGCCCATGGAGCGCATCGCGACCCCGG
>SKYW01000093.1 GCA_007127695.1 Balneolales bacterium
ACGCTCAGTATTGAAGTTTCCGATGACAAAAAAGAGCTGTTCATCCATGCCATGTACATTGACGAAGGCGTGGAGCATGTCCGCGAAAATATCAAAAGTGGAATGGAGCGGCATATCATGGAGGTCACCCGGGGCGAGATCCACAAAGGATAGGCTGCGGCTTCCTGATCAACCCTCTCCAGATTATCCCTTTCCGGATCAACCCTTCCGGCATTTTCCCATGCGCCGGATCATACCGGATCATATCGGTAAACGGATCGCTCTTCCAAAAACCGCAGAATCCCGTTTCCCGAAGACGTTTCCGTCCAGCCGCATTTCCGGGCGCGTTATTTCCCGGGATTGCTGTTTCCGGAACCAGCGGGATCTGACAGACGTTGTATCAATGGTGTATTTGCACGTATTTTTGCAGTTCCCGGCATCTCCCGTATTTTTTTCTGTTTCGCCAGATTATTCTCCATGAGTTCATCCCGGACGACATCCACTTTGAAAAACAAACCATATTCCATCGCAAAAAAACCCACAAACGGGCGCTCCTCCGAGTCGCCGATTGTTGTAAAAGGTGCGCGGGTTCACAACCTGAAGAATGTGGACGTGACCATACCACGAAACAGGCTCACCGTGGTCACCGGCGTAAGCGGATCGGGCAAATCCAGCCTGGCCTTTGATACCATTTACGCTGAGGGTCAGCGTCGCTATGTGGAGAGCCTGTCCAGCTACGCCCGGCAGTTTCTGGAGCGCATGGACAAGCCCGATGTCGATTTCATGCAGGGCATATCGCCGGCCATGGCCATCCAGCAGAAAAACACCACGACCAATCCGCGCTCAACAGTCGGCACCACCACCGAGATCTATGATTACATGCGCCTGCTTTTTGCCCGTGTCGGAAAGACCATATCCCCGGTGTCCGGCGAGCCGGTGCGCAAGGACACACCGCAAATAGTGGCCTCGGAGCTGTTGAAAAAGCTTGAGGAAAAGCAGCGGTTCTATGTGCTGATCCCGGTGAGCATGGAGAAAAACAAGAAGATGCGCGCCGAGCTGGAGATCTTCCGGCAGAAAGGGCTCAACCGCATCCTCCTGCCTGACGAGCAGATGGTGGATCTGAGTCGCGACGAGGTGAACCTGAAGAAATTCCATCCCGACCAGGTGCGCGTGGTCGTGGACCGCCTGGCCATCAAAAAGGACGACGATGAGTTCCGCAGCCGCATTGTTGATTCGGTGGAAACGGCCTTTCTGGAAGGGCGCGGACGGTGTTACATCAAGCTGCACAAGGGTGAAGAACTCCTGTACAGTGAGCGGTTCGAGCGGGACGGTATCGATTTCACCGAATCCACGCCGCAGATGTTCTCATTCAACAATCCGTTCGGGGCGTGCCGGAGCTGCGAGGGATTCGGGCGCGTGCAGGGCATCGACGAGGACAAGGTGATACCGGATCCGGAGCTCTCCATCCGCGGGGGCGCCATCCAGTCGTTCAATTCTCCCAAGTTTGGGCAAAACCTGAAGCTGCTGGTCAAGGTGGCCGCCCGCTACGGCCTGCCCATCGACGCTCCCTACCATTCGCTCTCCAAAGACGTCAAGCACACCATCTGGTACGGAAAGGATGAGTATCCGGGCATTCACAGTGTCTTTGAGCAGGTGCGGACCGAGTTCTACAAAGTGCACATGCGTGTGTTCTACGCCCGTTACCGGGGATACTCTCGGTGTCCGGAGTGCGACGGCTACCGCGTGCGGCGCGATGCGCTCTATGTGAAGATCGCGGATATGCACGTCGGGCAGATTTCGGAGATGACAATCGGCCATGCCCGCCGGTTTTTCGACGAACTGAAGCTCTCCGAGTACGAAATGGACGTGGGCGGACAAATTCTGTACGAAATCCGCAAGCGGCTGCGCTACCTGGACGAAGTAGGCCTGCACTACATCACCCTGAACCGGCTGACCAACACGCTCAGTGGCGGCGAGGCGCAGCGCATCAACCTTGCCAACGCACTGGGCAGCTCGCTGATCGGCAGCCTGTACGTGCTGGACGAACCGACCATCGGACTGCATCCACGCGACAATGACCGTCTGATCCGCATCCTCAAGACCCTGCGCGACATCGGCAACACCGTACTGGTGGTGGAGCACGATCCGGAAATGATCCGCGCGGCCGACAACCTGATCGACATCGGCCCGTTTGCCGGCCGTCACGGCGGCGAAGTGTGCTACTCGGGCAATTACGAAGGCCTGCTCGCATCCAAAACCCTCACCGGAAAGTACCTGAGCGGGAAAAAAGCCATTGCGATCCCGGAGAAGCGGCGCAAGGGAAGCGGCAGGGAGATCGTGCTGGAAGGCGCGTCCGAGCACAACCTGAAGAACGTGTCTGTGCGCCTGCCGCTGGGCAAGCTGGTCTGTGTGACCGGCGTCAGCGGCTCCGGCAAATCAACGCTTGTGCACCGAACCCTGTACGCGGGCATCATGAAAGAGCTGGGTGTGTACAACGACCGGGTCGGACGGTTCAAGTCGCTGAAAGGCCTGCAGTACATCGACGGTGCAGAGATGGTGGACCAGTCCCCGATCGGACGGTCAAGCCGCTCCAACCCCGCCACCTACACCAAATCCTTCGACGGCATCCGCGATCTGTTCTCAAAAACGCGCGAGGCGAAGATCATGGGCTATACGGCCGGCCATTTCTCTTTCAACGTGCCGGGCGGACGGTGTGAGACATGCCAGGGCGAGGGCGTGCAGACCATCGAAATGCAGTTCCTGGCGGACATTGAGCTGCCTTGCGAGGCGTGCGGGGGAACCCGTTTCCGGAAGGATGTGCTTGGCGTCAAATACCGCGGTAAAAATATTCATGACGTTCTGGAGATGTCCGTGTCCGAGGCGCTTGATTTCTTCGTGGATGAGAAGCAGATCGTCAACCGCTTGCAGGTGCTGGAGGATGTGGGCCTCGGTTACCTGCGCCTGGGCCAGAGTGGCACTACATTGTCCGGCGGCGAGGCGCAGCGTGTGAAACTGGCCAGGTATCTGTCCCGAAGCGAAAAAGATCACGTTCTGTACTTCTTTGACGAGCCCACAACGGGCCTCCATTTCGAGGACATCGCCAAGCTGCTGGAATCGTTCAACCGGCTCATCGACCACGGGCATTCGGTAATCATCATCGAGCATAACCTGGATGTGATCAAGTCTGCCGACTGGGTGATCGACATCGGTCCGGAGGGCGGCTTCGGCGGCGGGAACATCGTCTGTGAAGGGACGCCCGAGGAGATTGCGGACCATCCCGGAAGCCTGACCGGGCAGTTTTTAAAAACGGTGCTTGCCTGAGGCAAGGGTCCGGTGAATCCGTGACAATATGTGGTGACATACAGGCGGCCCCGAAAACCCGCCTGGGCCAGCTGATCAGAACAGTTCGGCAAGTTCGCGTGCGATCGCTTCCAGCAGTTTGCGGTCGCTGTCGGTCATCACCCCTTTTGTTTCGGAATCGATGTCGATTTCCCCGATCAGCTCCTTGCCTTTGATGATGGGGACCACGATTTCGGATTCCACATCGGGACTGCAGGCGAGATAGTTGGACTCGGCTTTCACATTGTTGATGATGAAAGTCTCCCGTGTTTCGGCCGCCTGACCGCAGATGCCGGTTCCAAACGGAATGCGTATGTGTTCCGTGGGTTCACCAACATAGGGACCGAGGACAAGCTGGCCTTCGGCAAGCGGATCCACCATGTAGAAACCGACCCAGTCGTAATGCGGGACTTCGCGGTGCAGGAGGGCGCAGATATGCTGCATCGCCTCCTCTCTGTCAGCGGCCTCCTTTAGAATGGTTTTGGTTTTCTCGAGCAAAGAGTCCCAGGAAATTTCTTTATCAGCCATAACACAATAAAAATTCAAGCGTTTCATGAGTACATTCTGATGCTAAATATACGTAAATTTGGCATCAAAATTATCCGTCGGAGCCGCTTGTTATAATATTTCCATATCCCTCACCGCGGAAACACGCATCGACGGAATCTTTCAACCGGGGTGTTTCCGTTTTTCATTTTTGCCGACGATGTATTAGATTTGCGGTAGATTTCTGATTTTCCGTATCCTGCTTACATTCTGATCAGGAAGCATCCAATCTATCACACCTCAACAGAAGCTGTCTATGGATAAAGCCAGGGTTGCTGCAGACAAACCTTATGTAATGAAAGTAGAACCGGGCACCTATGCATGGTGTTCCTGCGGTCTTTCAAAAAACCAACCTTTTTGTGACGGATCACACAAGCCAACCTCGTTCCGCCCGTTGATTGAAAAGGTGGAAAAGGAAAAAAACGTGGCCTGGTGCGGATGCAAACAGACCGGTTCGCCGCCATTCTGTGACGGCTCTCACAACAATTTGCAGGACTGACAGGTTGTAATAAACACAGATAATCATTATAGTTAATTACTTATACAGTATTATCTGCGGTTGTCACGTTTTTTGCGGGTTTTCCGGGTAGCCGAGGCATCTTCAGCTGGTAATTGCAACTATTATTTCGGTTCCAATTTCATGTGTTTAAA
>SKYW01000038.1 GCA_007127695.1 Balneolales bacterium
CCAGCATCCATGGCGACCGGTCACAGGCAGAGCGGGAAAAAGCACTGGAAAGCTTCCGTAAAGGCGAATACCGGATCATCGTCGCCACCGATGTCATGTCCCGGGGAATTGATGTGGATGGAATTTCACATATCATCAACTTCAGCGTGCCCCATGATGTGGAGGATTATGTCCACCGGATCGGCCGCACGGCCCGTGCCGATGCCAAAGGCGATGCCATCACCCTGGTTTCGGGTCAGGATCGCCGCTACATGGAGAGCATCATCCGCGCCATGAAGTCCAAAATCAACAAGCTGGAAGTGCCGGATACTCACGGTGACGGAAAAACCAACGGCCGGAAAAAGCAGGAAAAGGACAAAGGCAGGGAGCAGCAGGCACCATCCCGGCAGAAGAAGGATTCTCAGGATACAGAAAAACGGGATTCCTGGAAACAGGCCGCCGAAAAACAGGATTCTGATAAACCGGATTCCGGGAAAACGGAAACGGATCAGGAACAGCCGGATGAGCGGCCGAAACGCCGCCGCGGCAGAAAACGTCCGGGCGGCAGGAAACGAACCGGACAACGCCAGGCTCAAAGCCAGGAAGGTCGCGCTGACGAACAGCAGCCATCCGGAAAGCAGGCTCAGGACACTTCGGCCGAGGACAAACAGGCTCCCGGCAAGGCCGCCCGGGATGACAAGACCGCAGACAAACAGACGGATGCCAAAGGACCGGAGCAAAAAGATGATTCCGGCCAGAAAAGAGATTCCAGGCAGCAGAAATCCGGTGGTCGTGGACGTGGTCGTGACAGAAAACCCCAGCAACGCCGGGATGAAAAACCCGATGGTGAGGATGACTCCCGTCGCCCGGGAAAATCAGGACAGCGAAAAGGTCCGCGCCGGGGACGAGGTCGCAGCAAAGGACCATCCGGCCAGCCGTCGGATGCATCCAAAAAGGAAATGTCGCGTAAAGAGACCGAACGCAAAGAGCTCTTCCAGAACATCACCTCGCCCGATATGAATAAGGTGAACAAGGCCGTTGACAAAAAGAAAGGATTCTGGTCGAAAGTTAAAGATGTCCTCGGTGGAAGCTGATTCACGAAGTCGGGTCAATCAATGAGGCAATGCATCAGGAAATGGATCAGGCAATCAATGAGGCAATGAATTAGGCAATGAATATCTACGCTGTCATTATACTGCTTGCTTTGGCAGTCAACTATGTTCTGAACCTGGTCTCGGATCTGCTGAATCTCCGGGCACTGCAAAAATCCCTTCCCGATGAATTCAAGGATGTCTTCGACGAGGAGAAATACCGCAAGGCGCAGGAGTACACCCGGGTCCGCACCCGTTTTGGACTCCTGACATCGACGTTCAGCATTATTGTCCTCCTTGTCTTCTGGTTTGCCGGCGGGTTCAATTGGGTGGATCAGTTCGTGCGCGAATTCGGATACGGGACCATAGTGGCAGGCCTGATGTTTGTCGGGATACTGATCCTGGCCCAAACCATCATTTCACTCCCCTTTTCCATCTATTCCACTTTTGTCATCGAGGAACGGTTCGGATTCAACAAGACAACGCCGGCAACATTCATCACCGACCGGCTGAAAGGGCTCATGCTGACCGTGCTCCTGGGCGGACCGCTGCTGGCCGGTGTGATCGGTATCTTCGAATTCTTCGGGGCCATCGCCTGGTTGTATGCCTGGGCTGTGGTTATCCTCTTTACGCTTTTTGTCCAGTTCATCGCCCCTACGTGGATCATGCCGCTCTTCAACAAATTCATACCGCTGGAAGACGGTGAGCTGAAGCAGGCCATTCTTGACTACGCCGAAAAGGTTTCGTTTCCCCTGCGGGGCATCTATAAAATTGACGGCTCGCGCCGCTCC
Source organism: Balneolales bacterium (assembly GCA_007127695.1). Taxonomy (GTDB): domain Bacteria; phylum Bacteroidota; class Rhodothermia; order Balneolales; family Natronogracilivirgulaceae; genus SKNL01. The sequence goes on from SKYW01000038.1 coordinate 1,862, forward strand.
AGCAAATCCAATGCGTTCTTCACCGGATTTGGCCGGAATAAGCGCATCGCGCTGTTCGACACACTGATCGAAAACCATTCGGTTCCGGAACTGGTAGCTGTACTGGCCCATGAGGTTGGACACTACAAGAAAAAACACATCCCCAAAAACATGATTGTCAGCATGCTGCAAACCGGGGTGATGCTCTTTCTGCTGTCGCTGTTTATCCGGGTTCCGGGACTTCATGAGGCCTTCTTCATGGAAAATATTTCCGTTTATGCGGGACTGGTATTCTTCGGGTTGCTCTATTCGCCCATTGAGATGGTCCTGTCCGTAATCATGCAGTCCGTATCGAGAAAGCACGAGTTTGAGGCGGACCGTTTCGCTGCCGATACCAGCGGAAACCCGGAAAGCATGGTATCTGTACTGAAAAAGCTTTCTGCCGATAATCTTTCCAACCTTACTCCCCATCCGTTTCACGTATTTCTGCATTATTCGCATCCACCGGTACTCCAGCGTATCCGTGCCATCCGGTCCGGTGAGTGACCCAGGACCTTTATGGTCCGGCCCCTCCACCGTTCGTTGACGTGTCCGGGAAGTTATCCGGTCACCCGCAATACAAACCATAAATTCAGGGACAAACATGTACATGCAACATCGACTGCCTGTCATTTTAATTTTATTTGCCATGGGAATCTCCATTCCAAATCTGGGTTGTGATCGCAACGCCTCAATGGCCACACTTGATTCCGAAACCTGGGCCGAAAACGTGCTTTCAGGAATGACGGACCGGCAGAAAATCGGGCAGCTTGTGATGGCGACCACCACGTGGGAATCCGGTTTTTCTTTTCCACAAGACGCCTACGGCCCTCCGTCGCAGCGTCAGCTTGACCATATGCGCCGCATGGTCACCGAATACCATGCCGGATCGGTAATCATCTACAACTGGAGCCGCTCAGAGACCATGGCCCGGTTCAACAAGCAGCTTCAGGAGTGGTCCATGGAGAGCAATGCCGGCGTGCCGCTGTTCATATCGGCTGACCTGGAATACGGTGTGGCGCAGCGAATCCCGGCGGAAGCGACGGTTTTTCCGCGACAGATGGGCATTGCCGCGACCGGAGATACCGAAGCGGCATACGAGCAGGGACGCATCACCGCCCTGGAAGCGCTGGCCACCGGCTTCAACTGGAGCTACTCACCGGTGGCCGACGTCAATGTCAATCCAAGGAACCCTGTCATCGGGGTACGCTCTTTCGGAGAGCGTTTTACGGTCGTGTCAGAGATGAGCCGCGCCATGATCCGTGGCAGCCAGGAGCACGGCGTGCTGGCCACGCCCAAGCACTTCCCCGGACACGGTGATACGGATTTTGACTCCCACTACGACCTGTCCACGGTCACATATGACCTGGAGACCCTTCGCGAGATCCACTTGCCACCGTTTCAGTCCGCTTTTGACGCCGGCGCCGATGCGGTGATGACCGCACACGTGATCATTGAGGCGATCGATCCAACCGTGCCCGCCACCCTGTCCCGTCAGGCACTTACCGGACTGCTTCGGGAGGAGATGGGATTCGAGGGGATCATCGTGACCGATGCCATGAGCATGGACGCCATCGATCACAATTGGGGCGCTGGGGAAGCCGCGGTCATGGCGGTACAGGCCGGCGCCGACATCATCATGGCAACCGGCACAGAACAGCAGCAGGCAGAGACGTTCGAAGCGCTCTACCAGGCCTATGTTGATGGCGAAATCACGGAAGATCGACTGAATGAATCGGTATTCCGCATCCTCAGGATCAAGCATAAATACGGACTCCATCACGGATTTGCCTCCCCGGATCCGGCGCGCGCCCTCGAGGTGACCACCGATGCGGAACACCGCAGGATCGCCCGTGATATTGCCGCAAGGTCCATAACCCTGGTCCGCAACCAGCAGATCCTCCCGTTCGATCGCGACGAAGAACTCACCACGCTGGTCGCCGGAGTCGCCTACACGCGCGAACTGGCCGATATTGTGCGCGAGGCCGCCGGCGGCGAGGTGATCATGTGGGACTACGGCCGCGGCCCGACCGACAACGAGCCCACTCCGGAAGCCATTCTGGAGGCGATAACAAAAGCCGAAGAGGCCGACCGCATCCTCCTGTTCACCTACTCCTGGAGCGAGCTTCCCGAGGGACAGGCAAAGCTTGCCGAAGCGCTTGCCATCATGGGCAAACCCATGGCCGTTGTGGCACTGGGCCTGCCCTATGACCTTGTATCGATACCCATGGTGCCCGCCTTCGTGGCCACCTATTCCCTGGACCGCTGGCCGGACGCCACGCCGACCCCGGTGGTATGGGAAGCAGCCGTGGACATGCTCTTCGGAGAACAGCCGGGCGGACAGCTTCCCGTCTCACTTGGCAGAAACTTTCCGGTTGGACACGGCCTCAGCTACTGAACCGGCCGCAGAACGACACCCGAACAGACACTATCACCCGGACATGCCTCCTTACCCGGTCGGAACCGGACATACGGCTGGAATGTGACATTCAGCCCAGCGCTGTCACCCGAACAGGATCCGCACAACGATTACGGAAGCGATGATACCCGCAAGATCGGCAATCAGTCCGGTCTGCACGGAATATTTCACCTGCCGGATGCTGATGGCGCCAAAGTAAACGGCAATCACGTAGAA
>SKYW01000222.1 GCA_007127695.1 Balneolales bacterium
ACGAGATCGTGTACATCGGACGGCGGAAAGACGTGCAGATCCAGCATCCCGTCGATCGGGTATTCCAAGGCACCATCGTCGTTCATCGGGAAATCGTCATCCATCGCAGCGATCGTGTGGGTGATGTGGGTTTACTGGGAAATCAGCTTTTGTCCGGATGGCCTAGTCCATGTCCTCGTCAGATTTACGAGTGGGTTGCATTCCGTGCTCCGATTGTGATGCGATCAGAATTCGGTCAGGATCTGATTGAGCGGTTTTCTGTTAAGGTCCGGCACACGGGTATTTTCGGCCGGATATCCCACTGGCAGAACAACAGTGGGGGATTCGTTACCCGGTCGTTTGAGGATCTCGTTCAGGAACCGCATGGGGCTCGGCGTGTGGGGCAGGCACACCAGACCGGCATAATGCAGCGCGGTGATCAGCAAGCCAGTGGCAATGCCGACCGATTCGTTGACATAGTAATTTTTCCGTCGAATGTGGTTTTCGATCCGGTACGACTCCTTGAAAACGGCAATCAGTACAGGGGCATGCTCCAAAAACGGTTTTTCGAAGTTGGTCTCAAGTTTCTCGATGTCCCTCTTCATTTCATCGGAATAGCGCATTTCGTAGTTAGTGCGCTCCTCCTTTTCTGCAGCCAGGCGAATCTGCTTTTTGATGTCCGGATCGCGGACCACCACAAAATGCCAGGGCTGCATGTGGGCGCCCGAGGGAGCGGTTCCCGCTGCTTCGATGCAGTTGCGGATCACATCCTCCGGGACGGGTTCCTCTGAAAACTCCCGGACCGTCCGCCTTTTTTTTATCAGCTCAAGGAATAAGCGGGAGCGTTCAAGAAGTTGCTCATCTGAAGGTTTCTCATATTCGAGTGGTGAAAAATTGATTTTGGATGCCATGTTAGAACCAGTGATGTTGCAATTGAGAGTAAGGGGGGATCCGCAACGGTGATCATCACGGTCGCTGATAATGTGACCAGAAGTCGCGGGAGAACAGTACGATGACGGCCAGGATTTCGAGACGGCCGATCAGCATCAGAAACGATAGCACCCATTTTCCAACGGATGGAACGACGGCATAGTTTGCTGTCGGACCAAACTCGCCGAACGCCGGGCCGATATTCCCGATGCAGGCAATGCTGGCACTGACGGCCGACAGTATGTCGAATCCCAGAAGGGTCATAATGAAAGAGCCGAATGCGAAAACTAACAGATAAATGGCAAAAAAGCTCATGACCGTGCGTATTGCCTTGTCGGTCAGCACGCGGTCACCGACCCGGACGGGGACCACTGCCCGGGGGTGCACGGCCTGGCGTATCTCGGATCCCATTACACGAAGGACGATCATCCAGCGGGTCATCTTGATACCTCCGCTGGTTGATCCGGTTGAGCTACCGGTAAAAAACAGTATGAATAGCAGGAACAGCGGCAGTATGGGCCAGACGGCATAATCATTGGTACCGTATCCGGTAGTGGTCAGAATGGATACGGCCTGGAAAGCGCCATAACGGAAGGCCTCTCCAATGGAGTGGTGCTGCGTGAACCAGAGCGACAGTGAAATTCCGGCGACCATGACCAGGGCAACGAGCGTGTAGAACCGCAGCTCCCGGTTTTGTGTTACGATGGAGAAACGGCCGGTCAGGAGCCGGAAATGGAGGATGAAATTCACACCGGCCAGGAACATGAAAAGGGTGATCACCACGTCGATGTAGACCGAGTTAAATCCACCCACACTGGCATCCAGGGTGGAAAAACCGCCGGTTGCCAGCGTGGAGAAGGCATGATTCAGGGCGTGGAACCAGTCCATGGAGGGGTGGATCCAGAGCGTCAGGAAATGCAGCAGTGTAATGCCGACATACACCAGCCACAGCGTTTTTGCCGTCTGATGGAAACGCGGCATCAGTTTGTCGGTACCCAGCAGGGAGGACTCGGCCTGGAACAGGTGCATTCCGCCGGAACCCAGCATGGGGAGGATCGCAATGGACAGGACGATGAAGCCCATCCCCCCGAACCAGTGCAGCATGGATCGCCAGAGCAGCAGGGATCTGGGCAGGCTCTCGATATCCGGGTTCTGAAAGCCGCCGGTGGTCACCCCGCCGAAGACCGTTGCACCGGTGGTGGTAAGGCCGCTCATTGTCTCAAAGAAGGCATCGGTGTAGGTGGAAACCGCTCCGGAAGAGTAGAAAGGTATGGCACCCAGAAAGCTGATGCACAGCCAGGTGAGCGTTACGATGAGAAACACCTCCCGCAGCTGCAGGTCGCGACGTTTTTCAAACCGCCAGAACAGCAACCCTCCAATGACCAGTGTTCCCGGGGACAGGATCAGGTAGTGCCAGCGCATCGATTCCGTCCAGGCAAGCGAGAACAGGCCCAGAACCAGAAAAATACCGGCAAGGAACATCAGGAAGAAACCGATAATCCCGAAAACCTGTGAAAAATTGATCAGGGGAGTGGTTTTGGGTTCTTTGAACATGCAAGGAGTTGTTGCAGAACGTGATTCAACTTGTGAAGTACTGTGTCACCTCGGACAGGTCGTCCGGGAAACAGAACACGACCACATGGTCGCCCGGGTGGATGCGGGTCTGTCCGGTGGCAATGGACGCATCGCCGTTGTGGATGATCCCGCCGATGATGGCCAGTTTGGGTATCTTCAGTTCATCAACACGTTTCCCAGCCGCCCGGCTGCGATCCGATACCAGAAGCTCAACGATCTCTGCATCGGAACCATACGGGGCATAGTTGGAAATGACTTGCCCTTGACGTATCTGGCGATGGATTTCATTGGTGACAGAGAGCTTCTTGTTGACGGCCGCATCCAGGCCGATGGTCTGGCTCATGGGGATGTATTCCGCTTTAGATACCAATGCAACGGTTTTGCTGACCCCGAGGTGTTTGGCCATGAGACAGCTGATGATGTTGGATTCTTCATCCTGGGTTACTGCTATAAAGGCATCGGTATCCATGATGCCCTCCGAAACCAGCAGATCCGGGTCTGTAGGGTCCCCGTTGAGGATGAGGGCATTTCGAAAACGACCAGCCAGCCGGAGTGACTTGTCAGGGTCGGATTCGATCAGCTTGATGCGCCAGTCGGCCTTTTCCGCAGAGAGTATTTCCGTCACCCGCATGCCAATGGAAGTGCCGCCGGCGATCATGATTTTTTTGATTCTTGTCTCCTTGCGACCGGTGGAGGTGATGACGGCCGGGACATCCTCCTTGCGGGCAACGATGAAAACCTGATCGTTTTTTTTGAAAACGGCTTTCCCGTCGGGAATGATGGTGCGTCCCCCGCGCAGTATGGCCACAACCCGGAACGGGGCTTCGGAAAAATGGGATGCATAGTGTTCCAGTGTTGTTTCAAGCAAGGGGGACGTGGTGTCGAGCCGGATGCCGATTAGCTGCAGCCGGTCGTTGGCTATGCTGACCAGGTCTGAAGCCGCTGCCCGTTTTATCAGATGTACAATTTCGGCGGCGACGTGCTGTTCGGGATGTATCAGTACGTCTATTCCCACATCCGATGGTGTCAGCGGTGTGCTGTCACTGCACAGTTCATCGTTCCGGATCCGTGCAATCACCCGCTTGGCTCCGAGGCGTTTGGTGATCATGGCAACGACCATGTTGACTTCGTCGACATCCGTAGCGGCGACGATGAGGTCGGCCAGGTCGGCTCCGGCCGATAACAGCGCCTTGATAGAAGTCGCTTCACCCTCCACGGTCAACACATCACAATTCTCATGTAATTTCTGGAGGGCCTGAGTGTCATGGTCCAGAACGGTAACGTCATGCTCTTCCTCTGAAAGCAACTTGCTCAGGTGAAACCCGATTTCTCCGGATCCGATTATTACGATTTTCAACTCAGAAGTCTTAAATTTGAAACAATTTTACTACCAGATACCAGCCTGGTGACCTGATTTCCTGATTCTATGCTGTTTTGGAAAGCAAGAAAATGGTGTCTGTTGTAGCCCGTGTGCATCACATGTATCATTAATCCTCGAAAAAGTACGGATTACACCCGTAATTCTCTACATTCAGATATTACATTCAGGAACCTTTTTGTTTTTTGCAAGAATGTCAGTTAAGTCCTGCAGGAGTTACTTTACCATATTCAAATCATGAAATTCATTGTCTCGGAACTGAACTTTTTTTTCCAGAAAAAATCGACCAGGATCAATCTGAAGCGACTGGTGCTTTTTGTGCTGGTGCTCGTGGGAGTCATTTTCCTGTTTACCTTTTTGTTTCACGTCATCAGCCAGTATGAAGGGCAGGAGCACAGCTGGATATCGGGATTCTACTGGACGATGGTTACCATGTCCACGCTTGGATTCGGCGATATTGTATTCCATTCAGACTTGGGAAGGTTGTTTTCCGCGGTGGTCCTGCTTACCGGGGTCGTTTTCCTGCTGGTCATGCTTCCGTTCACCTTCATCCAGTTCTTCTACGCCCCCTGGCTGGAGGCGCAAGCCCAGGCACGCGCACCTCGCAGACTGCCGGCTGAGAC
>SKYW01000216.1 GCA_007127695.1 Balneolales bacterium
CCTTCAGCGGCCTGTTTGCGATCGGGGCGGCCTACCTGATCTGGTACTTCGGCATCAAGAACGTGGGGGCGGTGCGCACGGCCACCTACCAGAACCTGGTGCCGGTGCTTGGCGTGCTCTTCGGGCTCATTTTCCTGGGTGAAAAACTGCACATTTTGCAGTATCTTGGTTGTTTATTAACTGTCGCAGGAATCATTCTCTCGCGCCCGATAAGAGGACGAAGCTTGTCTTAGCAATCAGATCGGCGGCATCCGTTCAGGATTTTATTTTTCATTATCCTTACCATAACCAAATTTGCGTATATGTCTTTCAGAGTTCACATAGCCTTTTTGACACTCGCCGTCATCGCCTTGGCCGGCATTGTTCCGGTCCCTGCTGCTGCGCAGGACGAGGAACGCCCCATGACCATTCAGTTCAGCCGGAACTTCGACCGTTTCTTCTATGTCGATGAGATCGGCATTCAGATGGCCATGGCCAAGCTGTACGAGTCGCACCTTGACATTGAAACTTACCGTCTTGACTCCGGTGATCTGCTGGGCCTATCCCTGGAAGGAAACGTATCGGGTACCTATCGCGGTTTGCGTGTTAACAGTCAGGGCGCGGTGTTGCTGCCCCAGGCAGGCATGGTCACCGTACGTGGATTGCTCTTTCATGAAGCTGCAGAGCTGATCGCAGAACAGATTAAAGGCGAACTGCCCGATACGCGGGTCGAACTGTTTCTGGAACAGCCCCGCGCAGTCAGGATACATGTTGTAGGCAATGTACCACACGCCGGCCCGCACCTCGTACTGGCCCAGACCCGTATTGATCAGGCCATCTACCACTCGTTCTTCCAGCCGAGCATGACCCAGGATGAGGAGGAGCAGACCATTGTGGCCGATGACCCACTTTCTCCCATGAGAATGCTGGCCAACAAATATCCGGATGACTTCATCGGCAGCAACCAGTTCGCCCTTCGCAACATAAGCATCACCCGCGCAGACGGCACCACCGAAACAGCGGATTTGATACGCTACCTGCGCACCGGCGACGATGATGCCAATCCGATAGTCAAGGAAGGCGATATCATCCATATAAACCGGTTCTATACCTACAATCCGCGTGTTTCCATTAGCGGCGCCATTCACCGGGCACTCGAGTTGGAATTCCGCGAGGATGATAGTGTTGCCCGGTTGATACGCATGGCCGGCGGTAAAACCTACGATGCGACCGATCATCATTTGCGTGTGGTGCGCCGGACCGACCGTGGCCTTCAGGAATTCATCCTGGACGACTCAACGGCCATTGCCGATTATAAAATCCAGCCGAACGACCGGCTGATCATACCATTTGACCGGGATAAACGAGCCACCCATACCGCTCTGGTGTATGGCGAGGCGCACTTCACCGGGCGCTTTCCCATCAAGGACGGAGAAACAACCCTGTACGAGCTTATGCAGCTAACCGGTGGCCTGACCAACCAGGCCATGTCTCATGCCGCCTATATGCTTCGCACGCGTCCAGGACAAACTGAATACGGAACACGCCCCTCTTTCAGCCCGACCAGAATCCGTCGGACATCCGACCAGTTTGCAGAAGGGTTTGCGTATCTGGATCTTGAGGCACAGCTGATACAAAGTCATGTCTATATAGATTTAACGGACGATGATCAGCTAAAAAACGTACGGCTTTTTGATGGAGACCGGCTCCATATTCCAAAGAGTGAGGGTACGGTGTTTGTTTTCGGTCAGGTCAATGATCCCGGCTATTACAATTTTGATCCCGGTCGCAACCCTGACAGTTACATCAGTCAGGCCGGTGGCTTCGCACTTGCGGCTGACCAGGAACGCATTTTTGTCATCAAGGCCAAGAATGAGGCCTGGTACCATCCCGATGATGTCATTTTGGAACCCGGTGATCTTGTTTTTGTGGATCGGGTTCCATTTGATGAACTGCAAGCCGCCCGGGCATATGACCTGCAGAAACGTTCCCAGCGTAACAGCAATATTCAGCTGATCATGACAGGTCTGACAACCATCACCAGTATCATTACTGCCTACATTGCGGTCACACGCTGACCTGTAAGTCGAAATATCCCGCAATTCCATATAAAATAATGAGCACTGAAAATCAAAAAGAAATAAACATCCTGGATGTTCTGATCGCATTGGCCAGACACAAGATGTTTATCATCAAGCTGGTATTTTCCATCACGTTGATTGCCCTCATCATCAGTCTGCTTTGGCCGCATACATACAAGTCGAGCAGTACATTCGTCCCGGTGACTCAGCAGCGTGGCCTGCCGTCCGGCGTGGCCGGAATGCTGGGCGGTTCCATTCAGCTTCCCATGGATTTCCCGAGGGTAAACCCGGAAGTCTACATAAACATACTCCGAAGCCGAGAACTGAGGGAAGCCGTCATTAATCAGTTCAATTTCCAGGAGATTTACGGCTCCGAACTGATGGAGGAGCTGCTGCTTCAACTTGATAATGACATTGAAATTTCGGAAAACCGGGAAGGGGGTTTCGGCTTCAATCCCATCTTTTCCATCAATCTTGCCTTTTACAGCGGCGAACCGGAGCTGTCCCGTGATGTTGTTGCATTCATGCTTGACCGGCTCAACAACAAGGTCCAGCACATCAATCTGGAAAATGCCGTTGAGCATCTCGATCTGCTTGAAAAACGCTATCTGCAAAACACGACTGAACTTCAGGCGGCGGAGGATTCGCTGCGGCGTTTTCAGGAAATGTATGGCATACTGGAGGTGGAAGAGCAGGCCAGGCAACTGATTCAAAAACTTGGCAATCTGAAAGCATCCAGCATTGAAACGGAAATGAGGATTTCGGTACTGAGCCAGACCGTCGGTTCTGAAAATGTTGAATTGATCAACCTGAGGCGAATGAAGGAGGAGTATGACCGGCAGTACCGAAACCTTTTGCAGCAAAGTGAACAACCATCAGTTGAGACCTCCGGATTCCATCCTCTCCTCGACCTTCCCGAGCTCGGGATAGCCTATTTCAGGCTCTACAGGGAGGTGCAAATACAAGCCAGGATCATGGAAACCATTTATCCGCAGCTTGAAAGCCAGAAAATGATCGTCAGCGCCAACCAGCGCGGCATTCAGATCATTGATCCACCTGTCGTACCGACCTACAAAGACGGCCCCAAGCGTGCGCTGATCGTACTCGGCGGGATGTTCTTCAGCATTTTCCTGGCGCTTACCATCGTCCTCTTGCGGGAAATGTATGAACGTGGAAGGCAGGTCAATTCCGAAAATTACCGGAAGCTTAACGAACTGGGTGGGCATTTTCGTTTCCGGAAGAAGACCTCAGACGCAACCGCATCTGATAACAACTCCTAAACCTCCGATCCATTGTTCTCTGCGACGACCAGACAGCTGGAGAAGGTTCCGGTTCAGGCCTGGCTTCTTCTCGGTGGAATCCTTTTCTACCTGGCCTCATTTTATGTGGTCCGGTTTTTGGGATTCATGTATGCCGTTCCGCTGATCCTGGTGCTGCCATTTATCGTCTGGTATATGGCACAGTCGGTGATTAAACCCATCCTGATTCTGGTCCCCCTCCTTGTTGCCACCTACCTTGGCAATGTTATAGCCATTATTCCTGATGGTGCGGTTCCCCTCACACTGTTTCAGATACTGCTTTTTCTCACGATCATCGTTTTTTTGCTGCACTATCTGATTACGAGCCCGGAGCGTTTCCGGGTAATCGGCGTTGAACTGGAATTGCTTTTGATACTCACGCTGATCAGCTTTTCCATCATCTACACTCCCAACCGGGAAGGGGCCCTGCTCAACCTGACCCGCATCCTGTTTCTGATTACGCTGGTTTATCTGGTCATCAATATTCTTAAGGATCACAAGCATTTCCATCTGATTTTCATATTCATGACGGTCATTGCTGTTATCCTGGGCCTCTTCTCCATTCGCGCTACACTGCTCGATCCCGTGATGGCTGCCATGAATCTGCGGGCAGGAGGCACCCGGATTTTCGGACGCGGAGCCATCACTGTGGCAGATCCCAACATATTTGCCACCCTGTTTTTCCTTCCAATTGCATTCACTACGTCTGTATTTCTTTCAAAACTCGATTACATAAAAAAAATACCGGCTTTATTGACTTTGCTGGTCATTCTCGCCGCACTGGCATCAACATATTCCAGAAGCGCCTGGATTGCCGCCGCTTTACTGATGCTCATGCTGGTCATTTATTATCGGCAATATAAGCTGATGGCTGTTGCCATCTTTTCCATACTCATCATTATCGTTTCTGTACCGGAACTGCGAAGCATGTCTGCAGGAATACTGAATCGTATATTCGACATCTTTTCAGGATCGACCGACGACTCATCACGGATACGCCTGTTGCTTGGTATTGCCGGAATCCGCATGTTTTTTGATTCCTGGATGCTAGGAGTCGGGTATCGTGGATTTCCGGAGAAATTCACCGACTATTTCACTACCCAGGAATCCATCGGTGTTGTTGAAGCGCATAATGTTATTTATGAAATCCTGGCCGAGCTGGGAATTATCGGCCTGGTATTGCTTTTATTTCTTGTTTACAAAATATTCAGCAAGGCAGCACAAAATGTACGACGTTCCCAATCCGAGCCAGATAAAATAATAGCAACTACACTGATCAGCACATTTGCTGCCTTTGTCATTTTCTTTCAATTCTACGGAGGGTTTCTGGTTTCAACATCATTATGGACACTCATCGGTTTGATTTACGCCCACGGGCATTATCTTGACCAGAGGAAAAACCGCTCGTGATCCTCACCAAATAATCGGGGTTTCATGACCGCCCGGATATCCGCATTTATAAAAAAATTAAAGGGCTCCGATTTCATACGGAATTCTGTGGTTATGTCTGCCGGATCAGGTATTTCACAGTTTATTCCAATTCTGGTCATCCCTGTATTGACCCGTATTTATACCCCGGAGGAAATCGGGGGGCTGGCCGCCTTCATCGCTCTTTTTGCCATACTCTCCATTGTTGCAGGGGGCCGGTATGAATATGCTGTTATCATGCCGGAAGACGATCGAACCGGTGTCAGACTGTTACAGATAGCCGCGACGCTGTCCATCTTGAGCGGTGCTGTTCTTTTTGTGATAATAACGTTATTCGGCGAACCCATTTCCCATGCCTTGGGAGTGCCATTTCTTGTCCCATGGCTCTGGCTATTACCGCTGGCTATCACCGCGCAGGGTCTGTTCATGACGTTCAGCTTTGGACTGAACCGGATGAAATCCTACCGGGATATTTCCGCCGGAAAAGTATCACAAACCGGGTCAACCGCGCTCATTCAAATCCTGACAGGTTTGTCAGGCTGGGGCCTGGCCGGACTGGTTATTGGCAAAACTGCCGGTGTCATAGTATCGGCATTTTGGCTTGTCGCAAGCTTGGCAAAAAAAGCTCCGGAGTTTTTCGAGAGGGAACGCCCGAATGATTTGCGCAGTACGGCTCTGGAATATGCAAATTACCCAAAGTACAATGCACCTCATGCCTTTACCACCAATGTTTCAAATAATCTACCTGTCATCCTTTTTGTTTCCTTCTTCACCGAAGCGATCGCGGGATTTTATGCCATGGCCATTCGCGCTTCCCTTGCGCCGGTCCAAATCATTTCTACTGCAACGGGACAGGTTTTGGGAAAACGTCTTGCCGAAAAGAAGCATTCGGGAGACGACCTCCATGCATATGTAAAAAAGGTGATTTTTTATTTTGCTCTGTTGGGATTAATCCCATTTGGATTGCTTTTCATTGCCGGCCCTGCCGTTTTTGGTTTTGTACTCGGCTCAGAGTGGGCAATTACGGGTGTCTATGTCAGAATCATCATCCCATTCGTATTCCTGACATTTGTCACACAACCTCTGAGCTATATCCCCCTGCTTTTTGATCAGCAAAAAAAGGCCTTCGGCATTTACCTTGTTTCGCTTGTGCTAAGAATGTCAGGAATTTTCACAGGTATCGTAATGGACTCATTTTATCTTTCACTGGCATTGTACTCCTTGACAGGGGTCATTGTCCTGCTGTATCACTTGTACTGGTATCTCAGTTTGTGCAAATCACCCTCTCCTGGTTGATAAACAAGCCTGATCCGTAACTAAAAAAGCAACTGAGCAGGATTTTTATATGATACGCATTCAAGTCTCCTTAGGGATATACGAAATGGGACCCGGATTATGAAGGTCGCCGTTATCTCCCATCTTTATCCCAATCAGAGCTTTCCGGCCAAAGGAACGTTCGTCCGATCGCAATATCTGAATATCGCCAGAAGTATTCCGGCTCAGATGATCGTACCCTCCGTTTACTCCATCCCGTTCACGGATAAGTGGGAATATACTCATGCGCCGTTTTTGAGTGGTCTGGAAGCAACCCGCATTCGTTACCTCTCATTTCCCGGCGGGCGGTTTCCACGTATCATAAAAAACAGCCTCTCCAGGGCACTCGCGTCCCCGATGATTAAAACGAAGCCTGACCTGGCCCACGTTCACTGGCTGTTTCCGGACGGTCTGGCCATTCCCGCCTTGAAAGCGCAAAAGCTGCCTTGCGTTCTTTCCATTCACGGCAGCGACTGGTATGCCACTCGCAATGTACCCGTTCTAAAGCAGATGCTGCGCGAGAGCCTGGTTCAAACCGATGCCGTACTCACGGTCGGGCAAAAGCTTAAAATAGATATTCTGCGGGACTACCCGGATCTTGAAGAAAAGATACATGTCACGTACAACCCGGTCGATTTCGATGCTTTTCATCCCGCCAACTCCCGGGAAGAGTCGCTTTCCAAAGTGGGATGGCGTCCGGATGTCAAACACATTCTCTGCGTGGCAAACATCACGCCGGTCAAGGGTGTGGATGTTCTGATCGATGCATTCAAAAAGCTCGATCGGCAGGATGTGATTCTGCACATCATCGGGAATGTGCCCGATATGGCCTACTCACGCCAGGTCACCCGGAACATCAGAAACACCCGGAATATCAAACTCCATGCGCCGGTCTCCCATGAGGAAATTGTGACCTATTACCAGGCTTGCGACTTTCTGGTACTGCCGAGCAGGCGCGAAGGTTTCGGTTTGTCCCTGGCCGAAGCGATCGCATGCGGCAAACCCGTAATCTCAACAAAGAGCGGAGGTCCAGAAGATATCGTCAGACCGGAGAACGGTTATCTCGTTGAACCGGAAGATGTCGATGCGCTGGTTGATAAAATGAACCTGCTGCTTTCAGACCGGTTTGGCCACAGCAGCACAGAAATCCGGGACAGTATTCGTGAAATCTTTGATTCAGCTGCTATTACAGACAAAACGATTGCCCTTTACAAAATGATTTTGGACAATCAGTCACGCTTGTGACCACGGTTTTTTTACGATTTAATGGTTATTATTGAACACAATTTTTTACATCCCATCTGCTGCCCTTCAGCAAACGGCAAATGACCATCTGATGATATGAAGCAAATTATTCAAGATCTCAAATCCGGTGAAACCATACTTCAGGATGTCCCGGTCCCGAGGGCGGGAAGCGGCAAGGTGCTCATCAAAACACACCGTAGCCTGGTCTCACTCGGCACGGAAAAAATGCTGGTCAGTTTCGGGAAAGCAAACCTGTTTGAAAAAGCACGGCAGCAGCCGGAGCGCGTAAAAATGGTTCTGGACAAAATGAAAGCCGACGGGGTATTTCCGACCATCGAGGCGGTATACCGAAAGCTGGACACCCCGCTGCCGCTTGGATACAGTCAGGCCGGTGAAGTGGTTGCCGTTGGAAAGGGCGTTTCGGGTTTCAAAACGGGTGACCGTGTCATTTCAAACGGACATCATGCCGAATATGTGGCTGTCCCGGAGAACCTGGTTGCAAAAATTCCGGATGGGGTTTCGTATGAGGAAGCCGCATTTACTGTAGTTGGTGCCATCGGCCTGCAATCCATCCGGTTGATCCAGCCCTCCCTGGGCGAAACGGTTGTCGTGATCGGTCTGGGTCTTATAGGTCTGATAACAACCCAGCTCCTGAAAGCCAGTGGCTGCCGTGTCATCGGCTTTGACGTGGATGAGGATAAACTGAACCTGGCAAAAAAACTGGGCATCAAGATAGTTCATTCGGGTCAGCAGGATCCGGTCCGTTATGTCGAGCAGCAGACCGGTCATGCCGGGGCAGATGCGGTCATCATTACGGCATCCACAAAATCGAATACCGTCATCAAGCAGGCCGCTAACATGAGTCGGAAGCGCGGCCGGATTGTGCTGGTAGGTGTGATCGGACTGGATATCGACCGCTCGGATTTCTACGAAAAAGAGCTCTCTTTCCAGGTTTCCTGCTCTTACGGACCCGGCCGGTATGACGAGAACTACGAACAAAAGGGGCAGGACTATCCACTGGCCTTTGTCCGCTGGACCGAGAACCGTAATTTCAAGGCGGTTCTGCAGTCAATTCAAACTGGAAATCTGGACGTCTCATCCCTTATTACCGAACGGGTTCTGCTGGAGCGGTATCAGAATATTTACGGGGATATGGAAGGATCGAAGTCCGTAGCCTCGATACTTGAGTATCCATTGAAAAGTGAGGAATCCACCACATCCGATGCCGCACAGCGCACAGTCCACCTCGGTAAAGCCACGGCCAAGAGTGGCAAGGGTGTCAAAGGCGGTAAAGGTATCATCGCTGTCGTCGGTGCCGGCAATTTCACACAGGCGGTTGTACTGCCCTCATTGAAAGCCGCCGGCGCATCGGTCAAGTACATCGTAAGTTCCGGTGGTCTTTCCGGCACCACTCTGGCAAAAAAATTTAATATCGGCAACAGTTCGACGGACCTGGAATCCGTTCTTGAGGATGCGGAAGTGGGTGCTGTAGTCATCACCACACAGCACAATCTGCATGCGGGAATGACCATCCAGGCGCTCGAAGCCGGGAAACAGGTGTTCGTGGAAAAACCGCTGGCACTGAATGAAGAGGAGCTGGGTGACATTGTCGAAGCTGTGAACCGGACCGGAAACACGGTCGCTGTCGGTTTCAATCGCCGCTTTTCGCCCCATGCCAGAAAAATGAAAGCCATTCTGGGTCCGGATTGCGGTCCCGTGAACATCATCGCAAACATGAATGCCGGTTACATCCCCCCGGAAGTCTGGGTACATGATGTGGAAACCGGTGGCGGGCGCATCATCGGGGAGGCGTGCCATTTTGTGGATCTGATCACGTATCTGACAGGTTCGGAGGTGGTGGAAGTCAGTGCGCAATGCATGGGTACCGAGTATATTGAGAACACGGACAATGCATCCATCCATCTGAAATACCGGAACGGGTCGTTGGGGGTCATCAACTATTTCTCGAATGGTAGTAAGTCCTACTCCAAAGAGCGTGTGGAAGTATACTGGCAGGAGAAAAATCTGATCCTGGACAATTTCCGGCAACTGCATGGATATGGGGTGAAAAGCGGACTTTCCATGTCAAACCGGCTGCTCAAAACCAGGCAAAGCAAAGGGCACAAGCAGCAGTTCGCTTTGCTTCAGAAGTTCTGGACCGAAGGTGGCGAACCGCTCATTCCATTCAGCGATCTGGTTAACACCACCAGAACAACATTCGCAGCAATTAAAAGCTTGAAAGAGAAGCAATTCGTGGATGTCTGATGCGTGCAAGCACCAAAATGGCATGAATAAAAAAATCACACTGCTGCTTCCGGTGAGCAATCAACCCAGATATTTGAAACGAATTCATTTACTGGTAAAACTGGGTTATCACATCACCGTGTACTACTTCGACCGGGACCTGCAGGTGCCTGAGATGGATGGCAGTCAGCTACAATTCAAGAAGCTTGGGGCCATTAGAGACGGAAATTACCTTAAAAGGATGCTGCCTCTGCTCAAAGCGGTTCGTATCATCAAAAAGGACCGGTCACCGGTGGTTTATGCCTTCAGTGTCGATCTCCTGTTGGCGGCCGTGCTGGCTGGAAAATCCGACATCATTTTTGAAATCGGGGATATAAGGGAGGTCAAGTCGACTCTGTTCAATCGCATATATGCCAGACTTTTAAAAAAGTGCTCACGAATTATTGTTACATCCGATAAATTTGCATCCTATTTGAGTGAGACCTACCGTGTCGATCCGCATAAGTTCGTATTTCAACCCCATCTGCTCGAAAAACATCAGTTTGATGCGAAATCTCGTGTCAGAAACAAAACCCTGCGATCCGGCGATGCTCTTTACGTAGGTTTCATCGGCTTGCTTAGATATACATCGGTTGGCCGGTTGCTGGAAGAGACGCATGACAATCCCAGGCTCAAGATCCGGATTCACGGAAGGGGAGCTTACCGGGATGAAGTCGCGGAAAAGATGAACACCTCCAAGGATTATTTCGGAGGTGCATTCAACTATCCGGAAGACTTGCGAAAAATCTATGAGTCCATCGACATCAATTTTGTGATGTATGACTCTTCCGATACCAATGTGACCATGGCCCTGCCCAACAAGCTGTATGAATCTATATATTTTGGCACGCCGCTGATCGTTTCGTCAGGCACGTACCTGTCCGAGATTGTGCAGGAGTGGGAGATCGGCCTGGTATGGGACTACAACCGCATCAACACGCTTTGTGAGTATTTAAGCTCAAAGGAATTTCGGGATCAATATCCGGAAATGGTGCGGAATGTCATCGGGATTCCCGACGATGATATTCTGCGAAAGAAGGATGAACTGCCGGAGTTGTTCGCGAATCTTGAACCACAGCATTGAGATGTTGAACAAACTGCTTTTATACATCAATACACTTCATCACCTGACCTTCAGGCAGGTTTTCTTCCAGGCATGGTACCCAATTCGTGATTCCGTGATTTCACACGCGCGATATTACAGGCGATACCGACGTGACCATCCCTCCATCACACTGAAAAAACTTTCGCTCAAGCCACCCCTCAGAAAAAAAACGACCTTTACCTCGCCTGCTACATTTACTTTCCTGAATCAATCAAAACATTTTGAGGTGTCCATTGACTGGAACTATTCGGGCTACGGGAAGCTCTGGACCTATCATCTCTCCTATTTTGACTATCTCAACCAGGAGAATCTGGCGGCGGAAGAAGGAGTGGAACTCATCCAACGATTTATCCGTGAAATGCCAGATCTTGCCGATGCAAGGGAGCCTTACCCTGTCTCACTCAGGCTGATAAACTGGCTGAAGTTTCTGTACCGCCACAACATCGATGATCCCGACATCAATGCGTTCATGATGGCGGAGCTGCACACGCTGAACCGCCGGCTTGAGTACCATCTGATGGCCAATCATCTGCTGGAAAACGCATATGCCATGACAATTGGCGGGTACTGTCTGCGGCATGCGCCGCTTTATCAGAAAGGATTGCGGTTGCTTATGGAACAACAGGAAGAGCAAATACTGATTGACGGCGCCCATTATGAGAAGAGTCCGATGTATCACCAGATGCTGCTTGACCGGCTTTTGGATGTCATAAATTTTACCGGCTCCGATGCTGATCCGAAGTTGAAAGAAATAGCTGAAAGGATGCTTTCCTGGCTGCAGGAGATGACGTTCACTGATGGCTCTGCTCCGTATTTCAATGACGCAACTCCGGGAGAAGCCCCCTCAACAAATGACCTTCTAAGATACGCGAAACTTCTTGGTATCAGTCCGAAAGGAGTTGGATTAACAAAGAGCGGTTATCGTGCATTTCGATCCGTAAACTATGAAATGGTGATCGATGCGGGCAGCATCGGCCCCTCCTATCAGCCCGGGCACAGCCATAACGATGCCGGATCCTTCGTACTTTACGCTCATGGCAAACCACTGATCGTTGACACCGCAGTCTCCACATACCAAGCCAACGAACGCAGATATTACGAGCGAAGTGTCCGGGCACACAACACCACACATGCCGAAGGTGTGGAACCATCCGAATTGTGGGGAAGCTTTCGTATTGGACGCAGGGAGAGCGTGAGGATCTCCAATGAATCAATAAAGGAAATCAGTATTCTTCGCGACTCGCCGCTTTATTCCTCCTGCCGCATCCTCCGAACCGTGTTTTGCGATGAAAAAACCGTGACCCTGACGGACGAAATCAGGGGCAAATGCAATGACAAGCCTTTTCTGGCTCATTTTCATTTTTCACCGGGCATCAACGTTGACATCCATGATGATACCATAGAAACAGAGGAGGCAACCATTCAATTCGAGCATCACAGCAACGTGCAGCTGCAGGAGTGTCAAATTGCAGCCGGTTTCAATAAACTTGAGAAATCGGTGAAAATCGTCGCCTTTTTTCAGGATCGCTTGAAGACACGTTTCCAGATCAAAACCCGCTGATATGCGCTGTTCGCCATGGATTTATGCCTTTATTATCTTTCATGAACAGCTTCATCAGAGTGCCATTTCTCATCCGGTTTGTTTATATGAAAAACTGTAAATTTGTTCCATTCCCGGACCATGCAACTATCATTAATGATTCGCAGTAATTGAAGGTTCTTTTTCTCACAGATAATTTTCCACCAGAGGTCACCCCGGCGGCAACCCGCACGTATGAACATTGCAGGGAGTGGGTCAAGCTGGGTGCCGAGGTGACCGTTGTCACCTCATTTCCCAATTTCCCCTATGGGAAAATCTATGATGGATACAAGAACAGGAGAATTCAGAAAGAGGTTGTGGATGGCATCCGGGTTGTCAGGGTGTGGACCTACCTTGCCGCCAATCAGGGGTTTCTGCGCCGAACCATTGACTATCTGAGTTATGCCGTCAGTTCATTTTGGGGCGGTTTATTTCAGAAAGCGGACATCATCGTTGCAACATCGCCGCACTTTTTCATTACCTGGTCGGGTGCCGCACTCTCATTTTTCAAAAGGAAACCGTGGGTTTTTGAGATCAGGGACCTTTGGCCGGAGTCTATTATCAGTGTTGGCATGCTGGAGGATGGGTTTGTATATCGCTCTCTGGAAAAAATTGAGTTGCGGCTGTACAAAAGTGCAGATCACATCGTCCCCAACACCGATGCCTTCAAGACAAATCTGGTGGGACGCGGGGTCCCGGCGGAAAAAATATCTGTGATTCCAAACGGAACCAATTTTGAGTTGTTCACCCCGCGTGAGCCTGACCCGGAACTCGTCTCCTCGCTTAAACTTGAGAACAAATTTGTAGTTGGATATGTGGGCACACTTGGCATGGCGCATGCCCTCGATTTTGTGATCAGCTCCATTGCCCGGCTGAATGACAACAATATCCATTTCCTGTTTATCGGGGACGGCGCCGAGAAACAAAATTGCATCAAGCTTGCCAGAGAACTCCAGCTGGAAAATATCACTTTCCTTGATTCCGTGCCAAAACAGGTCATTCCCGATTATCTGGCAGTCATTGATGCTTCACTGGCTCCGCTCAAGAAAACCGAAACTTTCAAAACCGTGATCCCATCCAAGATCTTTGAGGCCGGTGCCATGGGCAAACCCATGCTGCTTGGTGTGGACGGACAGGCCCGCTCTATTGTGGAGGAGTTTGACTCCGGATTGTATTTCGAGCCGGAGAATACGGATGACTTCATTGAGAAAGTAAGGATGCTGGCCTACGACAAGAAATTACATGAGCGTCTGGCAAAGGGAGGACAAAAGCTTGCAAAAGCATTCGACCGGAAAAAGCTCGCGGCTGAAATGCTGGAAGTTCTCAAGCGAGTAGCGCAATCCAAATGACCAGAATCTCTGCTCGATATCCGATCGTCGGCCAGCTTAGTAAACTTCGTTGCATCAGGCTGAACTAATCGGTCAGATTGCGAGAAGAGGCACAATACTTCGCAACTGCGACCATCAATCCGAATTACTGCCCTTCGTCGTATTGGTGAACCTGGTTCTGCTGATCGATACAGAACCGGACTCGCTGAAGTTGATATCAGCATTTTCACCCAGCTCAATGGTACTGTTGTCAATCGTCACTGTCCCTGCGAATGTTATTTCAACATCATCCAGCAGTATGATCCTTGCGTTTTGAAAGTTCATCCGGGCATACTTGGTGTCGCTCTCTGTAAATACATATACATTTGCCATGCGATCATGACAATGATACCTCGGGTTTATAAAATCGTTATAAGCACTGCAATATCTGCCTCTGGCAGGCACATCCTGGGTTAGCGGTTCATCATTATCCAGAAACGATTTGGGTTGGGGGCCTAAATGCGGCCAGGAATATCCTTCATTCAAGGAGTCCGTCTGATTGAAATATTCCGGTTCATCCGCCCGGAACAAAGAAACCAAATCCAAAGTAATGATCTGATCATCATCTGATTTGTACAATTCATTGGTTACTGCGTTTAATTCCCGATCAAAACCATAAAGATCTTTTGCCAGTGTAATCTCATCGGTATCATGGATGTTGCCACGATTTCCAATGAAGTATATCTCCCTGCCAGCTTCGCTTTGCAAGTAAGAATACTGGCTGTGATTCCTGAGAAATACATTATAATAACCAAAAAAGGAAAATTCGTCGATTATGTGGTAGGCATCGTTTTTAATCCGGTCTATCCAGTTCCCTTCCACAAGATTGCCACTGTCGGACAAGTTTCGGCTGCGAAGGTCTGAGCGATTTACGTTTCCTGTCTGTGCAAAGGCTTCTCTCGAGTAGTTATATGCGATCACGTTTTTGTGCGCTCCTGTGCCCAGCGTCATCGCACTTCTCTGCTTTCTGAACATATTATTCTCAATACGGTTCAGGGTACATTGATGCAAAAGCATGATGCCGTAGCCGTATGCACCTCCATAGCCTGCCGTGTGGTACGAATCATTGAAAAAACTGCGCTCAATGGTATTATGCATGGATCGAGTCATGTAAATATGTCTACTGAGCGCCTTGTAGCTGTATATTTTGTCAATATGGATATCCCGCGCGAAATACAGTGATATATGACTCACATGCTGCGGGCATTCCGGGGTTCCCGTGTACACTCTTTCATCACACACGGATTGACGATCCTCGTATCCCTCAATGTCATTTATTAAACCGAGATTGGATAATCCGGCTGACGTCAACGGGGAGCTCACACTGTACACACGGATATCATTTCCATTATTCTGTTGCAGATGATGATTCCATGTCAGGCTAAAATCATTTTCAAGTGTGATGCTGTTCTTTTCAGCTTCACGAACCTGGTTCATCTGGCCAACATGATCGGTGATCGTCCGGGTGGCACCGGTTAAATTGGTGGCCCTGAACATCAACATGTCGCCTTTTTCGGTATTTTGTGACTGGGAAAGTGTAATTGTATTCGATTCCGGATCATAATCTTCAACAATTCCCAAACTACTTTCTCTGTCGGGTCCATAGAGCACAAAACCGGCAGCAAAATTCCTGTGAATCTCATTTACGCGATAGTTGATTGTGTCTGATTTGATGTTCATGAATCTGATGACCGTTGACGGGCCGGAGCTCAAGCGGTAATTGACCCCGCCGGGACCTTCGCCCATCACGTAGACACTATCATGCCGGCCGCCAACAAGCC
>SKYW01000114.1 GCA_007127695.1 Balneolales bacterium
CATCTTCCTCGGCCTGGATGCGTTCGTTGATGTTGAACTTCTCCACCATCTGCTTTTCTGTCATGCCCTTGCTGGACAGCGAGTGTTTCTTGGAGCGTCCCAGCGAGTGGCCGGTGAACACGTAGGGGATACCGAGCAGTTTTGAAAGGTTGCGCGCGACAAATCCGGCATCGGCGTAGTGGCCATGGAGAAGATCCGGTTTGATGTTCTCTTTCTTGTTGAAGCGCAACACATTATCCACAAATTCGGGGAGATGCGACCAGAGCAGCTCCTTGCGCATATATCGTTTTCCACCGCAGCGGATGCGTACGATACGCGATTTTTCACCCAGGGGTTCGATAACCTGCTTGTAGTCGGAGCTGACGCGTTTGTCGTCGATCAGCCTGGTGACCAGGTCCACCTGCTTGACGCGGGGAAGCTCTCCCAGGGCGCGTGCAAGTTCCACGACATACTTCGTTTGTCCGCCCGTGTCGGCGTCCCGTCCCAGTTCCAGATTATCCCCGCGAATCAATCCGTGAATGCTGAACAGCTGCAAGTGAAGCTGGTCCTTTTTCTCGTTTTTCTTTTTACCGGTGCTCTTTTTGGTACTTTTCTCCTTCTCTGAATTCTTCAAAACGAATCGGGGTTTGGTTGGTGTTGCGTGCAACGATTTTCCACCCGAATATAAACATTTAGGGGATTATCCTCCCGTTATCATTCGGCCGGGAACGAAATACTTTGTCCTTCCGGTATAACACAGCATGCAGCCGGATTGTTCAAATAATGTGCTTATTATGGAAATTTCACAGTGTTTATTCAAGAAACCACTTCCAAAGATTCGTGTGATGGCGGCGGTCTTGCTGCTGACCATGGCGGTGCTTTCCTGGCCGCCCGGGACGGTAAAGGCGCTCGGTGCAATGGAGCCGGAGCGGGATATGCGCGGCTGGATCCGCATCATCCCGGACTGGCCGATTTTCTGAGAAGGGAGCAGCAGTTTCAGCGCATCGTTGCCGTGAATGCCGGGCTCAATGTGAGTTACATCACAGCCGGCCTGTTGCTTCAGCATTACGGAAATGAAAGCAGGACCCGCCAGTTTGGATCCGCCGTTGCCATTCAGGGGGCGTTTCTGCTCGCTTTTGACAGCTATCTGCTGTACCGGTCAACGCGCTTCCTCGGTCGCGTGATGCCCATGCTGAATTCGGCATCATTTGCAGACAATTCCGCCTATTTACTACCCGGTATCAGATTTGCCTGGTAAAGATCTGTCCTGGCGAGCGTTTCTCTGGATGGATGGGCCTTGAAAAAAACATGCATGGCAGCCCATTGCGGCATATCATCCGCCGTAGGCGTCTTCATCCGGTCCGTTGGCATAAAATTTGGTAAACTCGGCATGCTTTGCCGGCTTGACACGCGACCCGTAACGCATGGTGTAGATGTAGGTGAATTCCGCCCCAAGGAAAAAGACCATGGCGTTGTAGTAGACCCAGATCAGGAAAATCACGAATGACCCGGCGGCACCGTAGGTGGATGTGGTGGCCATGCCCATGTAGATGCTTATCAGCCATACCCCAAGCAGGAACAGCAGCGCGGTTACCACGGCACCCACGATCACGTCGGTCCAGCGGATGCGGATATCAGGCAGCATTTTGAATGTAACGGCAAACAGGATCACCAGCACCAGGAAGGAGAATATCGAGTTGAGTGTGGACCAGACGCCCACACCGCCCGGCATGATCGGATCCAGGTAGGACTCCAGGGTGTAGAGCACCACATCCATCAACATCGAGAGGATAAACAGCGAGGCGAAAATCAGGATCAGGGCGAGCGCAACAAAGCGGTCAATGATAAAGCGCTTGAAGCCGCTGACTTCCGCTTTGGTCGTGACATTCCAGATATTATTCAGGGTGTTTTTCAGCTGGGTGATGATCGTGGTGGCCAAAAACAGGATCAGGCCCAAACTGATGACGGTGGCAATGATACCGGATGCGGGCTGATAGGCATCCAGGACAAAATCCTGGATTGTGCTTGCCAGTTCCGGACCCATAAGCTGGGACATGTACTCCTCTAACTGGCCCGTAGTGGCGGCATCGCCGAAGATAAACCCGGCCACGGCGACCAGGATGATAAGCAGCGGAGCGATCGAAAAAATGGTATAAAACGCCAGTGCGGCACCGTAGGTGGGGATGTTGTCCTTAACCCAGTCGGATAGCGTATCCCGGATCACTATCCAGATCTCGTTGAGAATAAAACGGGTTTTCTTGAAGAGAAAGCTGCTCATATCTGTTTCGAATATATCATTTCTGTCACACGTAAGATATACTCGATTTCCTCTTCCGTATTGTATCCGTGCGGCGAAAACCGCAATTTTTTATCCCTGATGGATACAAATATGCCCTCCTGGCGCAAACCGTGCTCCAGAGCTTCATGGTCCATCGCTTCCGGCAGACAGTAGGTGAGGATCCCGGATTGCCGCAGGGGATCGTCGCTTGTAAACGGGGTCAGGCCGGCTTTTTCCAGTCCGGCATTGCGGATACCGTCCCGCAGCTGCGCGACACACAGGCGGACCTGCTGAGAAATGCGATCGATGCCCGTTTCCAGAAGCAGCCCGATCGAAGCATTCAGGCCATATATCCCGGGAATATTGGCAACACCGGCTTCAAATCGCGTGGCATCGGTACGCAGGGGCTGGTCATAGCGCAGCAGTTCCCAGGGCTCCTCGACAGAAAGCCAGCCCGGATCCGGTGTTTTCAGCCGGTCGCAGAGCCGGTCCGACAGATACAGAAAACCGATGCCCATCGGCGCCATAAGCCATTTGAGTCCGCCCGTGGCAAACGCGTCCGCCTGCCACTTTTGCACATCCACCGGGATCACACCGGCTGCCTGAATCCCGTCCACCACAAACCAGATGTCATGTTCGCGGCACAGCTTGCCGATCGCCTCCATGTCGGCATGCCATCCGCTCAGGAACTGCACGGCGCTTATGGCCACCATGCGTGTCCTGGGGGTGACGGCCGCCTTGATGCGCTCCACCGGAACGGTGCCGTCGGCCGCATCCACAAAAATGCACCGCACCCCGAGCGGTTCGAGCTTGCGGTAGGGGTAGACGTTGGACGGGAATTCGATGGAGTTGAGGATGATCTCATCGCCAGGCTGCCAGTCGAGTCCGGAGGTGACCCGGTTCAGCCCCTCCGACGTGTTGGCGGCGAATGCGATCTGCCGTGCCTCGGCTGCATTGATCAGGGTCCGGATGCGTTCCCGGCATTCGGCGATCACTTCCATGTCCCGTTCGTAGGTCATCATGGTGCCATTGTGGCGCTGTCCAAGATGCTCATTCATGGCCGCGATCGTGTCGCGTGCCAGCGGTGACTGCGCCGCGTGGTTGACGTAGCGGATTCCCCTTTCGGTGTGAGGAAACTGGTCGCGAAAGGATTGCAGCAGTGCGTCGGCTTGTTTTTCCCCGATCATATATGGATGCGGACAGGATTTGTAGTTTTGCAAAGGACTGCGGTATGTTTGCGAATAATATCTGAAATTACTGTGGAAAGTACAGAAGAATCCGTTAACAAGCAGATATGAAAAACAAGGGCACCCAAAGCAACCGCATCAAAAGGACCGTTTTTACCGTTGCGGCCGTGCTGCTCCCGCTTGTGCTGCTGGTGCTTGCGGAGGTGGCGCTCCGTGCCGGCGGGGTGATGTCGAAGCGGCAGGAGCTGTTCCTCCCGGTCCCACAGGATGAGCGGTACGTGGCGGTGAACCCGCAGTTTGCCGGACGCTATTTTGCCGGTTTCGAACCGGATGTGGCCCCGCAGCCCTTCCTCAGCGACAAGCCCGCCGGGACGCGGCGTTTTTTTGTACTCGGAGGCTCGTCCGCCGCCGGTTTCCCCTACCATTTTTACCACGGTTTCCCGGCTTATCTGGAGGAAATGCTGCAAATGGCGCAACCCGGGGAGCGGGTGGAGGTGATCAACCTGGCCATGACAGCCGTGAACAGCTTCACATTGTGGGACATCCACCGGGAGCTGCTGCGGTATGCCCCGGACGGTATCCTGATCTACGCCGGCCACAACGAGTACTATGGCGCCATGGGAGCGGTTGCGGTTTCCGGGTGGATGCGTCCCCTCGCGGTGCGACGCTCGGTGCTCCGGCTTCAGCGTCTGCACCTGGTCGCCATGGTGAGGGTGCTCGCAGAGCGTCTTTCCGGCCGCAGCGCGCGGGGCGACCGCACTGCACCAGACAACCGCACAGCCCAGCGGGAGCGAACCGCGCCGTACAACCACACCGCGAGTGGCGGCCTCACCGCGCCGGACAACCGCACGTCCCGGGACATGCCTGACGGCCGCACCCTCATGGCCCGCATGGCCCAAGACCGTCTGGTGTATCGGGAGGATGCGCGGTTCCGGGACGGCATACGCCATTTTGAAAAAAATATGGGCGACATCACGGACACCTTCCGGAAACGGGGCATTCCCGTGTACGTGTCGACCGTCGTATCCAACAA
>SKYW01000193.1 GCA_007127695.1 Balneolales bacterium
GAAGCGGACCTTTTAAGCTGGATCCGGGTAGTGAACTGATGGTCGAAGTGGTTTTCAGTCCGTCGGAAGTCAACCGTTATCAGGCGGTATTGAAGATTCGGCACGATGCGGCCAACGAGACCGCTCCGGTGGAGATCCGGCTCAAAGGCCGTGAAGCGACATATACCTCAGTAACGCAGCAACACACAAACGTGCCTTCAGAACTCATGCTGCACCAGAATTATCCCAACCCGTTCAATCCGGTGACCGTCATCGAGTATGCATTGCCGGAATTGGCGGACGTTACCCTTCAGGTTTATGATGTGATGGGAAGGCTTGTCGAAACACTGGTGGATGAGCTAAAGACTCACGGAAAACACCAGACTATATGGGATGCCTCGGATGCGGCAAGTGGAACCTATATATACCGATTGCAGGCCGGCGACGTAGTAATAAGCCGAAAGTTGATGCTAATCAAATAAGAAAACGCCATTTCTTTGGAGGGGTCAATGAGTGCGCATCCGGCCCATTATGGTATCCAGTGATGTTGCCAGCTTATCCAATGCGCCACCCACCACCTGGCCATGCGAATCGGCCTGGTTGGTAACGATAATGGGTTGGCGGCCCTCAACACGCGCTTCAATCATGCATCGCATGGCGCCAAAGCCATTTTTGCTGCCGTCCTCATCAGACAGATGGACCTCGATTCGTGAGATATTTTCACGGTATCTGCTCAATTCTTCTTCTATCTGCGCAAAATAAGGAGCGGTGAACGCCGCACTACCGTCTATGTTTTTATCCGTGTTAAATTGAATGTTCATGGTTAAAGTTGTGTGATTGCAATTCAGTAACGGAATATGGCTGCAAGACCTTTGTCAGCAGGCATTTGCTCTTTGGGTATGATGACTACCGTGCCGCCCATTTTGTAAACCAGCACGCCCAGGTCATCCAGCTGATCGTCCAACACAGGCTGCGTGTTGTCGGTCACTTTATATGTGCCTGTAGCTTTATTTCTCGACCTGCCAGCAATAACACGTTGCGCTTCAATGAAAAGTGTATCCACCCTGCCCATTATGCATGCTTGAGCTTTCACCGCTCACTCCGCCATAGGATGCTGCCGTGATATGTTCATCGGTCAGTTCCTCGCCCAATGCTTTTGTAATGGTCTTTGGAAAATCATCGGGAAGTGCGATTTCAGGAAGCGATTGCCGGTTGCCTTCAAAAAGATGGATGTCATCCATGGTTAGCGCCAGCACCTGGTAGCGATCTGCCGATTGCAGATAATGCCGAAGCGGCTTGGTGTGGAAGTTATCCGCCACGATCACCAGCTCCTTAACGGGTGTCTGCAATCGAATCACTTCAAAAAGGCCGGGAGCACACAGAACGCCTATGCCAATACTGTTATGATTCCAGAATTCAGGATCCTCGGCAAGCGTATGGAATGGTTTCTGTAATTTTTGGACATCGGCATCCGGGTATTTTTCCGTCAGTGATTCCTCAACTTGCTTGACAAGATTTTTGTATCGGATCACATCCTGCATTTTTTCCGGATGGCTGCGGTGGGTGGGCATGTACAGAGAAATGCAAGGCACTTCTGATACAGCCAGCAGTTCATGGATCAGGTCTTTTGTAAGCGGTGTAACGGTCATCATGTTAGCATTTTTACTGTGAGAAGTTTTCGTGCGGGCAATTACACCTGCTCTTGTAAAGCATTACCAATTCAAGCTAAATAGACTAACCTGACGATGCGTTACACATTACCCGAAATGAGTTACATCAATAATAATTTCTGCAACGGGTAAAAGAAGGGCGGGGGATATGGCTCTTGCCGGGGAACTGGTGACGCGGGAGGTGGCGGGCTATGGCATCTGCCACTGCGCGGGGCTATGGAATGTGGCAATGCGTGGGCCCCTTGCCACATTCCATGACCGTCTGATACTACTTCACCAATGTCATTTTCCGTGTGATGGCGTGGCTGCCTGCATCAATACGATACAGGTAGATGCCGCTCGACAGGGCAGAGGCATCGAAATCGACCTGGTAGCGGCCCGGCTCGCGGACCTGGTCCACAAGCACGGTGATTTCCCTGCCGATAAGATCGAACACTGTCAGGAGGATTTGTGCCGTTTCTGGCACGCTGTATGAAATCAACGTGGATGGATTGAACGGGTTCGGATAATTCTGGCCGAGCTCAAACGCCACGGGAAGCTCCTTGCCGTCCTGACCCGGACCGCCATCTTCATTGTCGTGTCCACCGTCACCGTCAGAGCCGCCGGCATTCGTCGGAATGGTACCCTGACCCAGCCACGGGTCGAACCGCACCGATCCGATAATGGCATCCCCGCTGCCCTCGGCCATCACCTCCGTCTCCGGGTCCTCTTCGCCGCCCGACGGACCGGACGCGCTGCCCCACCAGTTGTTGCGGGCATCGGCGGTCGGACTCAGATTATCCGCATCCAGTCCGACTGAATTGGCGAGAAACTCGTTGTTTTCAAACACCACGGGTGCGTGGTCACCCTGCAGTATCACACCGATGGCATTTCCCGAAAAGGTGTTTTCCTCAATGATGACCTGCTCCGTTCCGGTTGCATTCAGCCCGGTCTGCATATCACTGAAGTTGGTGTTGCGGACGATCAACGTATCGGAAAAACCGACCTGCACTCCTGCCGCCACTTTTTCGAACTCGAATCCGTCAATCACGACATAGCCGCCGTTGAAGATGATAATCTGTCCCGGATCGGCCGGGATGTCCGGAACGCTGTCCCGACGGGAATAGAACAGCGCCTTGCCGTTTACGGTGTTGCCGCTCATGAAATGGTCAAAATTGTCGCTGGTTTCTCCTGTTATCAAAATGCCGGTACCGAAATTATTATCATGGATATGCTGCCGCCGCCGAAGCTCATCCATGAAGATATCCGCCTGCTGGCCGGAAAACGTATTTCCCTCGATGGTGGAGCGGTCGGACAGCTGGTTTTCCATGTAGATGCCGAACATCCCGTTATTCGTTATGGTGTTTGCCGAGATGGTGGCATCATCGGTAAATCTGTCGATATAGATGCCGTATTCGCCGTTTTCCTCAATGGTGTTGTCGGTAAGGGTCACGTCGCTGGAAGTGTTGAATGCCACTCCATGCTGTGCATTTTGTCGTATCGTATTGTTTTCGTACGTGATGTTGGTGGTGACGGTGCGTCTTGTGCCCACCTGGAGTCCGTTGCGAATATTATCGGTGGCGATATTGCCGGCGATGGATCCTGTGCCCTCCAGATTACCGGTCGAAATGCCGTGCACTCCGTTTCGCAGCGCCGTGTTGCCGGTGACCTGCGGATTCCGTACCAGCCCGACGCTCAATCCGGTTCCCAGGTTGTCGTTTGCGGTATTGTTATGGGCCGTGGCGCGGTTGGACCGTGCAACAACAATTCCAAAACCGTTTTCGGTGGCGGTGTTGTTGCGAACCACACCATCGTGGGAATTCCAGTTGTAGATGCCATTCTCTGCGTTGCCTGTAGCGGTGTTGCCATCAAAAGTGGAATTCTCCGACCAGAAGAAAACCATGCCATGCTGCCCGTTGCCGGATGCGCTGCTGTTCGTGACGGCTGAGTTGTGAGATGATTCCAGGAACAGTCCGTCGGTTCCGTTGTTGCTAAAATCGCTGTCCGTGATGGATACCCTTTCGGATACGACCAGGCGGACCCCGTCAAGGACATTGTTTTCGGCCATGATATTGGTCAGGGTCACATCGTCGCTGTAGGAGATCTGGAGCCCGATCGCCACATCAGAGAACGATAGAGCGTCCAGGGTAATGCCATCGGAGTTGTGAATGATGACCTGTTGGGCATTTTCCGGGATATCATTGTTCGGCATGGCTTTTCCGTAAAACAGGGGGCCGCCGTTGACCGTGTTGTTCTCCATGGTGTGGTTGTAGTGGGTCTGTCCGGCCTCGAAATCGGAGCGGATGTTGTTCGGGTCGATCACAATCCCCATGGCCATCACGTTATCGTTGATGGTTGCGAAGGCCGACTCCACCATGTAGATATCCACATCGTGGCCTGAAATCGTATTGCCCAGCAGCGAGGTGTGGTGTGAAAACTCCTCCAGGAATATGCCGTGCCGGATATTTGTGCTGCCGGCAATGGTATTGTCCCCGATAATATTGCCGACGGACTCCTCCAGGTGGATGCCATGATGTCTGCCTTCCGTAATCATGTTGTCACCGATTGTGCTGGAATCGGACTCCAGCAGATATATCCCTGCCCCGGTATTTGCTGTAATCTCATTGTTTTGAACGGTTGCGTGGCGCGACTGAAGCAGCCGTACGCCATCGGACGGACTTTCGCTTACGGTATTCTGTTCAATCCGAACCGAGTCCGATTCGGTGATTTCGATCCCAAAACCCTGACGGAAGGCCAGGCGCTGTTCGGCCATCTCGTTTTCGGTGACAAGCAGTCCGGGGGAACGGAATGCGGAGACAGCTTTCCCGTTGTTGGTCATAAAGTTATCGCGGATTACCACGCCGGTGCTGTTCTCCACCCTGATGCCGTCGTTACGGAAGTCGCGGATCGTTAATCGGGAAATCGTGGTGTTTTCGGTTCCGGTAATAAGGATGCCGGTGGTGCCACCGACAAGGACAGGAACCGCGTCGCCATCGGCCGCTTGCAGGGTAAGCCCTGGTATGCTGATCACCAGCTCCTCCTCAAACGTACCGGAGGCAATACAGATGACATCGCCGGATTCCGCATCGCCAATCGCCTCCTGAATGGATTCGTTGCCCTCAACTGTCCGGTCGCAGGTTTGGGTTGCCGTGGGTGAATTTTCAGATGCTGCTTTCGCTGTTGCCGGATGCGTAACCAAAAATGCTAGAGCTGCAAGGAGAAAAGAAAAAAACACAGCCGGGAGGATGGGTGTAAACCTGAACTGGCTGTCAGGTGGGGAGTAGTAGCGGTTGATAGATGGCATAGTCATGGGTTTGGCTGAAGACTGCATAGACCTCGTAAAATGAAGATTTAATGTACTTATGTTAATTGCAACGTAAGAGTAATAATAAAGAATTTCAAACTGAAGTGCGGGGTTGTATTGATGCTATGAATGTATGATGCTTCTGATTTCTGCGTGTATGCATGCGAAATGCGCTGTCGATGGGTTCCCGATCGTTGTATCGATCCAAATGGTTGCCATTTTTCTCAAAATGGTGGTATCATAACCTCGTTGCATACCGGACGGCGTCAGGGTGACCTTCCGGAACATGCGAAGCATCAGTACAATCAACGGATTCAGAAACACGTGAGAAACAGCACGGGCGTAATTGCAGCAGGACACCCGCAGACCCTCCGGGTCGCTGCCGATATCCTCAAAAGCGGCGGCAACGCATTTGACGCCGTGGTGGCCGCACACCTGGCCGCCTGTGTTACCGAACCGGTGCTCTCCTCACCGGGCGGCGGCGGCTTTCTGATGGCACGCACCCCGGACGCCCGGCAGACGCTCTACGACTTTTTCGTCCACACGCCCCGCAAACGCCGTTCCACCGATGAACTGGAGTTTTATCCCATCTCAGCCGACTTTGGCGAGACCGTGCAGGAATTTCACATCGGGATGGGCTCCGCAGGCACTCCGGGCACTGTGCGCGGACTGTTCGCCATCCAGCGCGATCTGTGCCGCATGTCCATGAAACAGCTTGCCGGGCCGGCGATCGAACTGGCCCGCAACGGCGTGCCCCTGAACCATTTCCAGGCCTACATCCTCGATATCGTCAGTCCTATTTTCAAGGCCGTACCCGATTCCCTCGCCATTTACGGCCACCCGAAACGCAAAGGCGAACTTCTGGTGGATGGGGATCTGCTGCTTCAGCCGGACCTTGCCGATTTTCTCGAAGTAATGGCACTGGAGGGGGAGGATCTGTTCTACCGCGGTGAGATTGCCGCTGCCGTGGACCGCATGAGCCAATCAACCGGCGGACACCTGACCCTGGAGGATTTCCAAAGCTATGACGTGATCCGCCGCAAGCCGCTCAAAACGACCTATCGCGGGATGGCCGAACTGGCTTTCAACCCGGCCCCCAGCTCCGGCGGGACCCTCATTGCATTCGCGCTGAAGCTGATGGAGGAGACGGACCCCTCTGAACACCCGTTTGGCTCTGCCGGACACCTGCTTCGCCTGGCCAAAGTCCAGCAGCTCACCGACCAGGCGCGCATCGACTACCTGATTAAAAACAACCTTCCCGTCCCGGGTGAGGACATGCTCGATGCGGAATACCTGGCCGGCTACCGGCGCTACATATCCGATTACGCCCGCTTTACACGCGGCACAACGCACATCAGCGTCATGGACGCCGATGGCAACACGGCCAGCCTGACCACCAGCAACGGGGAGGGATGCAGCCACATCATCCCCGACACCGGCATCATGCTCAACAACATGCTCGGCGAGGAGGACCTGAATCCCGGCGGATTCCACCGCTGGCCCGAGGACACCCGCATCACCTCCATGATGACCCCGGGTACATTGACCATGAATGACAACACGGTAGTCGCTTTCGGTTCGGGTGGATCCAACCGGATCCGGACCGCCATCCTGCAGGTTATTTCCAACCTGATCGATCACGAAATGTCACTGGAGGATGCCACCCGGAGTCCGCGCATCCATTGCGAAAAAGAGCATCTTTCCGTGGAACACGGTTTTGATCAGCCGGCGCTCGCCCCGGTGCTCACGGCCTTCCCGGATCACAAGCTTTGGAGCGGTTCCAACCTTTTTTTCGGCGGCGTGCACTCGGTGATGTGTGGACCGGACGGATTTCAAGGAGCCGGGGACGAACGTCGCGGCGGGGTATCCGAGGTCGTGCGCTGAACATCGGGTTATCACGTTAACACTGCTCAAAATCCATCCGGCAAGGAGAACTGCCGTTCTTTTGTTATTTTACCGCATTATATTCGTTACACATGATTCCATGTTATACAGATTCCATCACGTAACGCTTGCGGCTGATGGCATCTGAAAGACAATCACTTTTCAAACCGCATTCCGAACCGTGTTTTCTCTACTTCGCCTGCACATTTTCATGATACCCCTGCTATTGATTTTCCTGTTCACGGCCTGCGCGGATCCCGTGTCGCAACCGGTGGACGAATCTGCTCCCGGCTCGCTGAAGGAACAGTCGGATGAGAACAATAACGGTGAGGGTTCGGGTGAGGATGACTCCGATGACACAGATGGCGGGGACGGCGATGAGGGCACCCCGGCACAGCCGGCATTCCAGCAGCATGACGTGGTCATAAACGAGGTCATGGTCCGGCAGCAGGAAACCGTGTCCGACCCTGACTTCCAGTCATACAGCGGATGGATCGAACTGCACAACCGTGAGAACAACTCGGTGGATATCTCCGGATGGGTCGTGGGATTCCGTCCCGCATCCTACAGCACGGCCGTGGAGTATTCGGTGCAGGATCTGCAATACCATGTCTTGCCGGAAGGAACAACCATTTCCCCGCGCGGATATCTGCTGCTCTGGGCGAGTGATCAGCAGCATGCAGGCGAGGCCATCCATCTGCCGTTTGTGCTGCCGTTGGAAGGCGGCAGGATCGGCCTCTACGGACCTGAATCGGCCGGACTACCCACCGTCGACACCCTGTCGTATCGGTCGAGTGACGTGGCTTACGACATCTCAATGGGTCGCATGGACTTCGGGTGGGGTCACCGCGGCTTTCTGGTCCCGATGAACGAGCCCACTCCGGGTGAGGCAAACCGGCTGACGCCGTTGACATTGATCGAATCGCATCCGCTGGATGTAAGCGATCCGTCCGGCCTGTCCGCCGATCACACCGGCAGGTATTTCTGGACGATCAGCGACGATCCCGGGGGCAGCATATACAAAATCGACCTGCAAGGGAAGATCGTCGATGAGCTGCGCGTGCGCGGCGACGACATGGAAGGCATCACGCAGCATCCGCGCAACCGGTCCTTGTTCGTGGTCGAGGAGCGGCTGAGGCAAATCGTGCAATTCGATACGCTCGGAAACGAAATTGCGCGATATCCGGTGGATGTGGAAGTGCGTCACCAGAACGACGGTCTGGAGGGCATCACCATCGATCCCGCCACTAATCACATTTTCGTCGTCAACGAGAAGAATCCGCGCGTGCTGCTGGAGCTGGACGTGCTGCGCGGATTCGACCGGCAGGAGATACGGCGTACCAGCATGGATTTCGGGGCGCCGGAAGATGCGCGTGGATTCGATCTGTCCGGGCTCTTCTACGATGAAACCGATGAGGTGCTCTGGCTGGTCAGCGACGAGGCGCGGGCCGTTTTTGTGCTGGACCGCACCGGCCGTCCGCTCGCCGCGTTTGATGCCGGCCAGCCCGACCTGGAGGGGATTGCGCTGATCCGCTCCAAAAACCGCATTTATCTTGTCAGCGATGAGTTGCAGACACTTTTTGTCTATGAATATCCGCAGCCGCTGATTCGCCTGACGGCCCCGGAATAATCAAAAACCTGGAGCAATACCAGGACCAGTATCGGAAGCAACAGTTGTCAGGTCCTGATGCATCGGGACTCATTTTACGAAATACCATCACCATTGAACGTTCACCCGTATACCAAAGCCATGAAGCATACCGATTCCGTTTCGCAAACTTCAGATTCCAGGGGGCAGTCCCCGGCAACATCAATCGCGGCATCCGGCAGGAGAATTGCCAGAGGCAGCAATCGCATCCACCAGAATCAACGGTTTCTGACAGCGGCGGGCCTGGCCGTTCTTCTTGCTCCGTTGGTCCTGTTCGCAACAGCATGCTCGACGCTGGAACCGGCGGCAAGCGGTCCGGCCGCCACGGCAGTGCACGAGGAAATGGTCACCGTAACAGAGGGGGACTACCTCCGTGCGGAGTCGCTTATGTCATGGAACTTGCGGGACAAGGTGCTTCGGAGTAATATCCGTCCCAACTGGATCGATGAAGACCGGTTCTGGTACCGTACCCGGACAGAGGACGGGTACCGGTTTTACCGGGTGGATCCGGATGCGCGAGAGCGGAGCCGTGCGTTCGATCACGGGCGGCTGGCCGATGCGCTGGGAGTGGCCACGGAAAAAACCATCTCCGCGGACGACCTTCCGTTTACAACATTCCGCTACATCCACGATGAAACGGCCCTTCTTTTGCGGGCGGAAGGGAAACAATGGGAGTGCGACCTGGAGGAGTATGTCTGCACCGAGTCGGAGCGGCCGGAGCAGCCGGCCAACAGTGTGTTGTCGCCGGATGAAAGGTGGGCTGCGTTCATCCGTGACCATAACCTGTGGGTCCGCGACATGGAGAGCGGTGAGGAGTTCGCACTGACGAGCGGAGGAATTGAGCGCCATGGATTTGCCACCAACTCGCAGGGCTGGTTCCGGTCCGACCGTCCCGTCCTGCACTGGTCGCCTGACTCGCGCAAAATCGCGACCTACCGGCTGGACGAGCGGGATGTCGAGCAGATGCATCTGCTGGAGACGGCCCAGGACCGGCCGATCCTGGATTCATGGCCTTATGCGCTGCCCGGCGACACGATCGTCCCGATGCACGAGCGCGTGGTCCTGGACGTGGAAAACCGCTCCAAGATCTGGCTGGACATCGAGCCGTCCCACCAGCGCACGTCCAACTGCTGCGGACTTGAGCGGGGGAACCAGTGGGCGGACATTTCATGGAGCGCGGACGCATCCCAAATGGCTTTCGTGACCACGTCGCGCGACTACCGCGAGGTGAACCTGTACATCACCGACACCGAAACCGGGAATCTGCGCCATATCCACCGGGAGACGGCCAAAACGTTTTTCGAATCGAACCTGACATCGCGCGGCGTGCCGAACTGGCGCGTGCTCTTCGACCGCGACGAGTTCATCTGGTTCACCCGTAAGGATGAGTGGGGCCACCTGTATCTGCACCGGCTGGAGGATGGCGAGCTGGTCCGGCGCATCACATATGGCGACTGGAACGTGGTGGATGTGCTGCATGTGGATGAGCAGCTGGGCCGCGTCTGGTTCACGGCAGCGGGCAGGGAGGATGGACGCGATCCCTACCTGGAGCACCTTTATCGTGTTGATTTCGCCAGTGCGGGTGAAGCAGGAGATGTCACCGGCCACGATTCCGAAGCCGATTCTGACCGCGGCAACGATCGTGACCCTGATACCGATCGTGACCCTGATACCGATCGTGACCCTGATACCGATCGTGACGACGATCCTGCCAATGACAGCACGGAAGACGGCATCCGCAGGCCTGAGGGCATCACCGGTGCTTACGGCACTTCATCGGTACGCGACACCATCGATATTGAGCTCGGTAACGGACATCCCGTCATCGACATGCCGGTTTTGCTGAGCCCGCAGGAAGCGAACCATGAAGTGACCGCCTCGCCCTCCGGCCGATTTTTTGTGGATGAGTACTCGGATTTCAGCACGCCGTCCGTCACCGTGCTCCGCACGGCCGGCGGTGAGCAGGTGATGACGCTGGAGCAGGCGGACATCGGCCCGCTGCAGCAGACTCCCTGGGTAAAACCGGAACCGTTTATCGTAAAGGCCCGCGACGGGGAGACGGACCTGTACGGTCTGATCTACAAGCCTTCCAACTTCGATCCGAACAGATCCTATCCGGTGGTGATCAACCTCTATCCGGGACCGCAGATCGGCAGCGTCGGCACCCGCAGCTTTTCACCGATCCGGCGCGGACAGACCCACGCGCTGGCGGAGCTGGGATTCATCGTGATCCAGCTTGATGCTCTCGGTACGCCGCTCCGGTCCAAGTCGTTCCATACAGCCTGGTATGGTGATATGAGCGACAACGGCATTGAGGATCAGATTGCGGCCATTCGGCAGCTGGCTGAACGTCATCCATGGATAGATCCCGAGCGCGCAGGCATGTACGGCCATTCGGGCGGCGGCTATGCCACCATGAGCGCACTGCTGAGGTTTCCAGGTGTGTTCAAGGCCGGCGTTGCCAGTGCCGGGAACATGGACAATCGGGGCTATACCTACTATTGGGGTGAAAAATACCAGGGTCCGCGCGTCGTGGCCGATGACCGCGACACCTTTTCCAACCAGGCAATCTGGAAAAAGGCAGGGGAGCTCCAGGATCACCTGCTATTGACCTATGGCACCATGGACAGCAACGTGCATCCCAATACCACGCTGTTGCTTATTGACGAACTGATCCGCGAAAACAAGGATTTTGATCTGATCGCCATGCCCAACAGGGGACACGGGTATGCCAATGAACGCTATCACCTGCGTCGCACGTTCGACTTTTTCGTGCGTCACCTGCTGGAAACCGAACCGCCCAGGGAATACCGGATGCAGCAATGAATGAAAACCCGGCGGGATTCGTTTAAAGCAAATGGAATAGATGAATAAAGAATAATTGAATAAATCATGCGTGATTCATTTTCAGCATTGTTTTCACGGCATTGAATAAAAACCAAAAAACTCACAGCATTATGAAATTAGTAGACCGGGACGGCAACGAAATTACAAGCAAAAACAACGAAGAGGCGCAGGAGCTGGAAAAGCAACTGGCAAAAATGGCTCATGAACTTCTGGAGCCGCTGATGAGCAAGTTGCAGCTCACCAACCAGCAATTGGGCCAGGAGCAGCTCATGCAGATTACCTCCATGGCACATCAGATGATCTTCAATCGCATGATCTTCAATCTCATCCGAAAGGTCGGGGTCACCGACATGAAAGAGCTGGTGGGTGAAGAAGACGTGGAAGAGATGAAAACTTCGTTCAACAATCAGTTCAAGTTTTCCAAGCCCGGAGAAGAACCGCCGGAGGCGTAAGCCAAACGCATGACCCATATGAGAACCGTATCTGCCATTTATTTCTTCTCCGCCTTTCTGCTGCTGGCCATGCTGGCCGATACAGCATCGGCGCGGCACGGCAGTGCGCTTTCTGATCAAACCAACCCAATTTCAACACCGGCACAATCATATATGGCAAAAGAAAATCAAGTAACACTAGGAGCGGGCTGCTTCTGGTGCGTGGAGGCCGTTTTCAAGCGCGTCGAAGGCGTGACAAATGTAGTATCCGGATACTCGGGCGGACGAAAGGACGAAGCTTCCTACCGGATCGTCAGTACAGGCCAGACCAACCATGCCGAGGTAATCCAGGTGACCTACGACCCCGATGTGATTTCCTTCGATGCAATCCTTCAGATATTCTGGCGAACGCACGATCCCACCACACTCAACCGGCAGGGCGCCGACGTCGGTCCGCAGTACCGCTCCGTGATATTCTACCACGACGATTTTCAGCGTGAACGGGCGGAATATTTCAAGAATAAACTGGATGAATCCGGTATTTTTGATGACCCCATTGTTACCGAAATCACGCCCTTTGAATCATTCTACGAGGCGGAGGAGTACCATCAGAATTATTTTGAGAACAATCCGGACCAGGGATACTGTCAGATCGTGATCCGTCCCAAAATCGACAAATTCAAAAAACTGTTTGAAGAGAAGCTGCGGGAAGAGTACCGGCCCTGATCGCTGATGCGGATAGATCGGGGAGTACAATCCGGATTGAGTGGAGGCTTGATCCGGGTTGAGAGGCAGGCATCATCCGGACTCAGTCGATAATATTATGCAGATTGATTGGAAGGCAGATCCGGATTGACCGGTAAACATGATCCGGAATGAGCGGTACGGATGGGCAATTCTTGTTATATTCCGGGAATTGCAAGGAACGGACGCACGTCCGGTGTCTTTGACATTGCGGTTTTGGCTGCAGAGCCATGCCGTTTTTCAACCATCCAATATCTCCGATTATGAATCTGACACACTATTTTTCCGGATCCCTCAGGGCTTTTGTACTTGCTGGTTTCCTGCTTGCAGGGATTGCTTCGGCGGCACAGGCACAGCTCTCCCCTGAAGATGTGGTGAGCATCAAGCAGGTTGGACAGGTCGTGATGCACCCGCAGGCGACCCATGTGGCTTTTACCCTCAGCATACCGCGTCTGCCGGATGAAGACATTGGTGGCAACTATTCCGAACTTCGCGTTATCGACCTTGAAACGTGGGACGTATCCCACCTTGTCACCAAGCCATCCAGTGCCTCTTCATTGTCCTGGATCCCGGGCACCAACCGGATCGCTTTCCGGATGGTCGACCGCGAGCATCACGATCGCCCGCAGGTGTACTCCATCGATGTAATCGGCGGAGATCTCATCAAGCACACATCGGCCCCGGAAGGGGTGATGGCCTATTCCTTCTCCTCGGATCCCTCGGTCCTGGCCTACACCATGCGCAGCCCCTGGCCGGAAGAGGTGCAGCAGCGCCGGGCTCAGGGATTTGACATGCAGGTATCGGGTGAAAACGAGCGTCATGTGCGACTGTGGGTGCAGGAGGGCGACGATGTCCGTCCCATCACCAGCGACGACATGACCGTATGGGATTTCGAATGGTCTCCCGACAATCATCGCCTGGCGGTCCGCATGACTTTCGGCACGGGACTTGATGACGAAATGATGTTCAGTGAGATCCGTGTGGTATCCGCCCGTGACGGCTCCTTCGACCTGCTTGCCGAAAGCCAGGGCAAGGTGGGACAGATGACCTGGTCGCCTAATGGCAACCGGTTCGCTTTTCTGGCTGCCAAAGCGATCAACGATCCGCTTCCACAGCGTATTTACATCACCGAGGTGGGCAACTACATCGCGACGGACATCACGCCGCTTGGCTATGAGGGAACTCCTGAGTGGCTGCAGTGGAATGACAACAGCACACTGCGCTTTGTCGCCGTCGAGGGTACACGCACCGCCCTCAGGGAGATATCCGCATCCGGCGGCGAGGCCAGGCGTCTTGCAGGCGGGGATCTTGAGATATTCCGCTCCGCCAGTTTCGCACAAAACGGGCGCGCGTTTGCAGCGGCAGTGAACCGACGGGATCATCCAGCAGAAGTTTACATGGGCAACGCCGCAAACTCCGAACTGACCCGCATCACGCATCACAACCGGTTTCTTGAGGATCGGAAACTGGGCCGGCAGACCACCATTGAATGGCTTGGTCCGGATGGCATGCTGATTGAAGGGGTGCTGACCTACCCGGTTGGCTACGATGAAGGGCAGGTGTACCCGCTCGCCATCCTTCCGCATGGCGGACCCGAAGGGGTCAGTATTGATGGATGGAATACCCGCCCGCTCTATCCCGCGCAGGTACTTGCATCGAATGGATATGTGGTGCTGAAGCCAAACTACCGGGGCAGTAGCGGACGCGGCTCCTGGTTCACCATGGCAAATCATCGTGATCTGGGTGGCAAGGAGTTTGAGGATGTGATCCGCGGGATCGATCATCTGGCTTACCAGGGACTGGTGGATCCGCACAAAGTCGGGATTTCAGGTACCTCTTACGGGGGCTATTTCTCGGCATGGGCCGGAACCCGTTATTCCGACCGTTTTGCGGCTGCCATCACATTTGCGGGCTTGTCCAACTGGATCTCGTTCATGGGTACGACGGATATCCCCCATGAAATGTCCATTACGCATTGGGATCTCTGGTGGTTTGAAAACGAGGGCCTGACCTGGGACCGCTCACCGGTGGCTCATCTGCGCAATGCGCGGACACCAATCCTGGTGGCGCATGGCCTGGCTGATGACCGCGTCCATCCCGAACAGTCCATTCAGCTGCATCAGTTTCTCGAGCTGAATGACATCCCGACGAGCCTTGTGATGTATCCGCGTCAGCCGCACGGACTGGTGGAGCGGGCGCATCGCCTGGACTTCATGGAGCGCGTCATTGACTGGTTTGACCGATATGTGAAGTAGGCGGGTTTTCCTGACGGATGTTCACACGGGCCTTGATGCCTTCCTGGTGGAGACGGATCTTCAGGTTCATTTCCACACCCTTCTGGATTTCGTCCACTACCCGTCGCTCCACTTCTTCCCGTATCGTATCCTCCTTGATGAGGTACTTGGCGAATAAGGCCGATAGCCGGCCTTTTCGCTTTTTTATGATGTCGAGTATGTTCTGGATGTCGATATCTATGATGATGCGTTTCATGTGTTTACATTTTCTGATTCATAATGTCACATGGAGCATCCATGGATGTAATCATGTGCCTGTGTGTCCGAAATATCGGCCATGGATGTTTCATCTGTTTACATCAATTAAGATTCATAAGGCCAGAATGAATTCACATGACAGTATTTGATCATGCTCCTGTGTGTCAGCCGGAGGCTGTCATGTTCATTTCATGT
This sequence comes from Balneolales bacterium, assembly GCA_007127695.1. Lineage (GTDB taxonomy): Bacteria > Bacteroidota > Rhodothermia > Balneolales > Natronogracilivirgulaceae > SKNL01. The sequence goes on from SKYW01000193.1 coordinate 15,174, forward strand.
GTTTATGATATCTGTTTCAAGAGGTCACATGCAATGTCCATGACGGTATTAATCATACTCCTGTGAGTCTTTGGTTGCCGTCATGGACATTTCATCAGGCTGTTTTTATGATGAACAGGTTGCCGGTCCGGGTCGGTCAGAGTCCGGCCGCTCCGCCATCCCGCCTGGGATCTGACACGCCGATCATGGTTCCATCCTCCAGCACCCGGATCATCTGGACGCCGCCAAAGAGCATGTTCATGGGGAAGTTGGAA
>SKYW01000109.1 GCA_007127695.1 Balneolales bacterium
GGAATTCTATGGTATTACGGATCCTATCGTTGATGTGCAGGGAGAAATATTCCAGGTCCACCAGGAACTGATGATGGCTGAGCAGGAGGATTGGTTCGACAAGCAGATGTTCGTGCTGCCGGAAAACCTTGAGATAGGGAAAACGCAGGTTCCGCTGATCCGAAACCAGCAGGTGAACAATCACATTGCCTACCTGACAGTGCGCCGCCCGGAGATCATGGAGCGCTGGCTCGAACGCTCGGCTCGCTACTTCCCGATGATGAGGGAGATATTCAGGGAAGAGAATGTGCCGGATGAACTTGTGCACCTCGCCATGATAGAAAGCGGCCTCGTTCCCACTGCGCGCTCTCACGCACGTGCTGTGGGAATGTGGCAGTTCATTTATGCCACCGGTTCCGTATATGGATTGGAAGTGAACTGGTGGATCGACGAGCGCCGCGACCCCGTGAAAGCGACCCGTGCCGCCGCCCGCCATCTGCGCGACCTGCACGAATACTGGAACGGCGACTGGCATCTGGCGCTCGCAAACTATAACGTCAGTACCAGGCGGATGCTCAGTTCGGTCCGGCGCGCCGGGGGAGTCCGCAATTACTGGGAAATCTATCCCTTCCTTCCCAGGGAAACACGGGGATACGTACCGGGATTTATAGCCGCCACACTGGTAGCGATGAATCCGGAGGATTTTGGATTTGAAAAACACTATGATGGTGAACCCTATGCGTATGACATCGTCGAAATCGAGGGTTCGGTGGATTTGAGCATCCTTGCCGAGTGCGCCGGGGTCACCACCCAGGCATTGCGGTATCTGAATCCGGAACTGCTTCGGTGGGCAACCCCGCCGGGGGATAATCCCTATCCGCTGAAAATACCGAAAGGATCAAAAGAGGCCTTCATGCTGGCTTACAAGGAGATCCCGGAGGAGAAACGGATGAACAATATCGTGATTCACAGTGTGAAAAGGGGAGAGACCCTTGGCGTGATCGCAAACAGATACGGGACAACAGTACGTGCTCTTTACCAGGCAAATGAAGGCCTTAGCAGTATTATTCATCCCGGACAGGAGCTTGTGATACCGGTCCCCGGGGGCAGCAATATCGCGATTCGCTCCAATGAACCGTCACGGGCCCAGACGGCACGTCTGCGTGCGGCTTCTCAGGCACCCACAGCCAATCAGCCGGCCAACTCGGCGCCTGTCACCTATGTGGTGAAATCGGGCGACACGGTCGGCCATATCGCAGAATGGTTTGACACCCAGGCGTGGCGCGTCCGGTCCTGGAACAATATCGGCAACTTGATCCGTCCCGGCCAGCGCCTGACCATCTATGTGCCGGCAAACCTGCGCGACCAGTATGCCCAGCTTAACAACATGAGCCGGGCTGAGCGCAACAGATTCGCCGTATCCTCCGCCTCCGCAAGGGTGGCGGTCAGCGGCGACGGCGACTACCGGATCTACACCGTGCGACCGAACGACAACCTTTCAGTGATCGCGCGCAGTTTCAACACAAGTGTCCAGGCCATTCAGAGCCTGAACAACCTTCAGTCAACAAGAATCTATGCAGGACAGACGTTACGGATTCCTAACTGATGTTCGTTTCGCTTCAACATGACGCCTGTCTTTGACTCATATGCGTTTTAGCTCCCGTACCGTTCTTATCATGCTGGTTGTGGCAGGCATTGCCGCCACAGGCTTTATCCTGCGCCCCGATCCGTATTTTCTGATTCAGAAAAACTTCAGGATCTTCAGCGAAGTCTATGAGAATGTCTCCGACTCGTACATTGAAGATGTCGATCCGGAAAAGCTGATCCGGAGTGGCATCGATGCCATGCTCAATGAGCTGGATCCCTACACCGTACTGATAGACGAGGCAGGAAGCAGGCAAATGGATATCGTGACAACCGGCCAGTATGCAGGTGTCGGGCTGGAAGTTGGCGCCCGCGGAGGGCAGCTCGTCGTTATAGCACCGATTGAGGGCTACTCTGCCGACCGGCGTGGAGTCCGCGCAGGCGACATCATCAAAAAAGTGGATGGCATCGATGTCACAAAAATGACAACCGAGGACCTGCAGAGCCTGCTCCGGGGCGATCCGGGAACCACAGTGGTCATAACAATCCGCCGGTACGGAATCGAGGAGTTGCTGGAATTTGAACTGACCCGGGAGACCATTGAGGTCAAAAACGTGACCTATTACGGGATGCTGGACTCCGACTCCCGTGTTGGCTATATCCTGTTGAGAAGGTTCGCACAAAATGCCGCCGAGGAAGTCCGGGAGGCCATCCTGGAGCTTCAGGGAGACCAGCCGCTGGACGGACTGATCCTGGATCTCCGGAATAATCCGGGCGGTTTGCTGGACGAAGCCGTCAAGATCATAGACAAGTTTGTCCCGCCTGGTGAACAGGTCGTGTGGACCGAGGGACGCATGTCCCGCGCGAACCAGCAGTACGAGACAGCTGAAAAACCGGTTTACCCGGAGGGATCGCTAGTAGTGCTCCAGAACAGTGGCAGCGCCAGCGCCTCTGAAATCGTAAGCGGGGCATTGCAGGATCTGGATCGCGCCGTGGTGATAGGAGAACGGAGTTTTGGGAAAGGCCTGGTGCAGATTGTCCAGCCGCTCTCCTACAACATGTCCCTGAAAATCACCACTTCCAAGTACTACATTCCCAGCGGCCGCTCGATTCAGTCCACGCCGTACCTCACCAGCGAGGAAGCAATGGCCATGGAGGAGGTTCCAGATTCGCTCCGGACCCGGCACAGCACGCGTGGAGGTCGTACTGTCTTCGAAGGAATCGGCATAGAACCGGATTTGATCGTTCCACAGCGCTCACACAGCATGCTGGAGATTTCCCTGTTGCAGAACAGTCACTATTTCTTCTTTGCCAATGAATACACTGCCGGACTGGAAGAACTGGATCCGGAGTTGGGGCCGGATGATTACTACGAGGTTTTCCGTGAGTATCTGGAAGAACAGGGGTTCGAGTACACTACCCGTGCCGAGCGCCATTTTGAACGATTTATGGAATCCCTTGATCCGGCTGTCATGGAAATATCAACCGACCGCTTAGATGCCATGAAGGAGCTTGTGGTGCTGGAGAAGAAGCGGGAAGAGGAACGGTATTCCGAGTATATAAAAAGAGAACTCTATCTCGAGCTGGTTTCCCGGTTCAATGGCAGCCGCGGACGGATGAAAGAACACTTGAAAACAGATGACGCGGCCCGGAAAGGCGTCGCTGTTATTGAAAACCGGGAAAGATATCTTTCCATACTGGAGCCCTGATAAACATTGCTGAAAGCTGATTTACATATCCATACAAAGGCATCGGACGGGCAACTGACCCCGGCTCAGGTGGTGTCACAGGCACTCGAGACCGATCTGGATATCATCGCCATCACCGACCATGACACACTCGCAGGGATCGAAGAGGCCAGAAGAGCTGCGGAGGGGACGCGTCTCCGTGTAGTGACGGGTGTGGAGATCAGCACGCTTTACCAGGGACGCGAATGCCATATGCTGGCCTACGCTTTTGAAGATGCGAGCCTGCTTGAAAAGCTTCTTTCGGACCAGAAAAAAAGAAGAATTGAGCGTGCCCGGATCATTATTCGTAAACTTAACGCCATGGGATTCGACATCAGCTATGACGAGGTCCTGGGTGAGGCCGGAAGGGCACCAATCGGGCGTCCGCATATAGCCCGCGTAATGATAAAAAAGGGATATGCAGCTGACGCACAGGAAGTATTCGTCCGTTACCTGGGCAATGAATCCAGCGCATATCATAAAATCGATTATCCCGACGCTGCGGATGTCATCGATAACATCCACCTTGCCGGAGGGATTGCGATACTCGCCCATCCCGGAAATTCCTATAATTTCATTGAAATCAAAGAACTCAAAGAGTGCGGGCTGGATGGGTTGGAGTGTTATCACTCATCGCATACAAGTGTCCACAAGCGGCGCTATCTGACCTACTGCCAGAGTCATGACCTGATTGCTACCGGAGGATCGGATTTTCATGGCACCGTACAGGATTATTATCAGTTCGGGGTACTTCATATTCCCCTTGAGCCGGACTCGCCGTTGCTGAAAAACTCCGGCAACGGAGTGCATGACCAAACAGGAACATATTTACAAACACTATGCAAGTGAACAAGATAGAAGGTACTTTCAACGTTACAGGTGTCAGAATCGGGATCGTGGTATCCCGATGGAACAGCTTTATTACCGAACGGCTCCTGGAGGGCGCGATTGACATGTTGAAACGTCACGGGGTTGAGGAATCGCATATAGATGTCGTATATTGCCCCGGTTCATTTGAAATTCCCCTGGTCACATCCAGGCTGGCCGAAAAAGGCAAACATGACGCGATCATCTGCCTCGGCGTGGTTATCCGCGGATCCACTCCGCATTTTGATTTCGTCGCCGGATCCGCGAGCAGAGGAATTTCCGATGTCATGCTGAAGTA
>SKYW01000086.1 GCA_007127695.1 Balneolales bacterium
AGGTCGTTCAATAATGTCCCTGAAATATATCATTCCGTTACTAATTGGCAAAATTGACTTGAACGGCTGCAATCAGGTAAATCATTTTTTTTATACCATCGCCGGAGTGGGTATCGGCGACAGGATATCGTTGGTTGGATATCTGCGTTAGAACATCAGTGACAGAACAAGCCAAACAGGCCAGTTTATCATCAAAAATAACGCGGTGCATAATATTTTGTAACGCAGAGCGTTATTTTACGTATATACCTTGTAGCGACCATAGCAAACAATTTAAAAAACCGGGTAAAAAAATGGAAGAACGATGGATAAAGCGGTATGCAAACCGCAAAATGTACGATGTGGAGAACAGTAGGTATGTTTCTCTGTCGGATCTGACAGAGATCATCCAATCGGGTGAAAGCATAAAAGTGACAGACAAAAGCGGTAAGGAAGATTATACGGCACAGGTGCTTCGCCAGATTATTATGGAACAAAGCAAGCAGTCGGACGTCTCTTCGGTGTCGGCGCTTCACGAGTGGGTCCGGATGGGCGGCTCGTATCTGGATCAGCAGTGGGACGAGTTGCGCAGTGGGATGGAGGGATGGCTCAAGGAGCGCAAAGCGCGCATCCTGAAGGGTCTCAGCCGCGAGGATTTTGAGGCATTGAAGAAAAAGGTCGGCGAACTTGAAAAGAAAGTGGATGAACTTGATTCATAACACCAAAAAAGCACAAACGAGGTAGCAACATGAGCAACGAAAAGAAAAAAGAGACGGGAAAAGAGAAAAAAGAAAAAAAGGAAAAGCACGAATGGAATGAGCGTGCAAAAGAGATCTGGCTGGCCGGACTCGGAGCGCTTTCTGCCGTGGAGGAAGAAGGAAGCAAGCTGTTCCGGAGCCTTGTGGATCGTGGTTCAACCTACGAAAAGAAGCGAAAAGAGCAGATGGACGAACTCTGGAAAGAGGTTTCCGAGCGGTATGAAAAGGCGGAAGACCAGGTCGGCGAGTCTTTTGATAAGACGGAGGAGCGCGTTGAGCGCAATCTGAAGTCCATTATGACTGGAATGGGTATCCCAACGAGAAAAGAGATCCAGGAGCTTTCCAACAAAGTGGATGCCCTCAACAAGAAAATCGATCAGATGAAAGAGAAGCAGTCATCCGGGTCCGGATCTGCAAAAGGCGGGAAAAAGCAGGGCAAGTCCGGGTAAGATGGCCCGTTTCCCTCGCTCTACATATTACCATCGTCGGTTTCCCTGGCGATGGACCACACATAACTTCCCTCCTTTTGTACCTTTTCTTCTCTGCTGAGGCCGCGATTTCCATAGGGCGGTTTTCTCAGTTTTCGGAAAAGCGACAGGAATATCCATCCGAAAGGGAGATAGTAACCGATAAGGTCCCAGTCGCGTAGCCAGCGATTAGGGATCTTCCGGTTGTTTTTTTTATCGAAAAAATCCCGGTAATGTCGTGTGAAAAGAATCGGCCAGCCGAAAGGGCTGGTCAGCCATCGGCGTCCCTTTATGCGACGGAAAGACCGGATCAGGGAAGCGAAGTCATAAGGTTTTTTCCCGTGTTGTGAAGCCAGGGCATCAAGCACCCGTTGCATTTCCTGGCGGATATCCTCCGCAATGTTTTCCGCTTCGGCCCTTTCCGGATCCCCGGGTGTGGCAGAGCCCTGTTTTTTTGCCCTTTCCCGCACATCAATCGGCTTTCCGACGAAAAACTTCATATTGCAGGGAAACGCAAAATAGAAGAAGAACGGAAAGATAGCGGCGACAATTATCAGCGGAAGCGGGATGAACGGAATACCGAGAAAACGGCTGCTAACTTTGTCGATCCAGCGGAAAGTCAGGTTGGCCGGATTGATCCACTCGGCATTGATGCCGAAAACGGGAAGCAATGGAACATCATAACGAGCGGCCAGCTTCACGAAGCTTGGCTGAAAAGGCTGCAGGCGGTACCTGCGGTTGAAACCCTTTCCGATACCCGGAATACCCTCGGGATAATAGATTACCCGTCCGCCACGGGCCAGGATCCGGTCAAAATTGAGGTAGGTCTGGTCGACAGCCCCGAATTTTCGCCACCAGTTATCCAGGCCGAACGGACGCAGCCACCAGTTTATCGCCAGCTTTGGAGAATAAAGCGGTTTTATTTTCGCTTTTTCACCGAAGCCGCCTTCCCGCCAGAGCAATTGATCAAGCACGAACGAGTCGTGCGGGAACGCATTTCCGCTGTGATTGGATGCCAGAATCACCGGCCTGGATTCAGGTATGTTTTCAAAGCCGGAGAGGGTGGCGCGGAAGTAGTGATCCATGATCCCGGAGGAAACCTCGTGGTAAAAGCTCTCGAGATATTCGAAATCCATCGGGTCCTCACCCGGGGCGATGTTTGAATATCGTTGCCGGTTCATGATTTCGGCTGTTTGTTGAACAGGAAGAAGAGGAAACCGATGAGAAACAGCGCGCTCCAGAGCGGCCAGGGTCCGCCCTGCACAACCGCCAGCGTGCCGGCAAGCACAAAGGCGCCGCTCATGATGCTGCCGCTGAGGTTCTGAATGGAGTCCGGTTTTGGAGTACGGTCGGTGAGGGTATCCTCCAGGTGGGTAAGGCTGTCAGCGGTTATCCTTGGAAGGCGCATGAGCACATCGATCAGTTCCGGGGTTCCGCGCCAAAGCTCCTGCGCAATGGAAGCGGGATGAAACTGGTCCTGGAAGATCTTGAGCGCGTGCTTCCGGGAGAGGGCGGGGATGTCGATCTTCGGGTTGAGCATTTTGCCGACACCCTCATAGGTAATCAGCGCCTTGGTCATGAGGGTCATTTCGACGGGAAAGAAGATGCGATGGCGCCCGCCAATGGCCAGGGAGTTGATGATGAGCTGTCCAAGGCTGAAATCGCCGTAAGAGGCGTGCTGGTAAAATCTGCGGAGCAGGTCGGTGACGGAGCGCCGGAAACCGTTCGGGTCCCCATTTTTCCCGACACGCGCCATGGCGGCCAGATTACGGGTGGCGCCCTCGATGTCGCCGGAGACCAGGGCATGGAAATAGTAAAGCATGCGCCGCCTGGTACGCTCCTCAAAACGTCCCACCATGCCGAGATCTATAAAACCGATCTTGTCATCGGACATGATCATCAGGTTTCCGGGATGCAGATCGGCATGAAAAAAGCCGTCCTTGTAGAGCATGCGTATAATGGCCTCGGCACCGCGGTCCAGGATTTTCTGTTTACGGTCGGCCGGCGCCTCTGACAGTTCGTTCGTGTCCGGCGTGATGCCCTCCAGAAACTCCATGCAGAGGATATCCCGCGTGCTGTATTCGCGATAGATCTCGGGGAAGCGGATGTAGTCGACATCTTTGAAATTGGCCTTGAAGATCTCGGCATTGTCCGCTTCGTTTTCCATCTCCACTTCCTTAATGGTATAGGAGCCGAATTCGCGGATAAGCCGGCGCGGTTGATATTGGGGGATGACCCAGTTCAGGAAGTGTCCGAGCCATCTGAGCAGGATGATATCCGTTTCGACCGTATCGCGTATGCCCGGTTTGATGACCTTGAGGACCACGATCTTGCCATCGAGTGTCACCGCGCGGTGTGTCTGGGCAATGGATGCCGAACCAAGCGGTTCCTCATCCACCGTGATAAAAAAATCCTCAAGCTTGCCGCGCAGGTTGCTCTCAATGATGGAGCGGATGCTTTCAAAAGGCACCTGCGGCAGATTGTATAGCAGGTTCTTCAGTTCGGCTGTGATGTTTTTCGGGAGGATGTCCTGCCGCAGCGCCAGGATCTGTCCCAGCTTGATGTAGGTCGGGCCGAGCAGCTCCAGCCGGCGTCGAAGCTGAACGGGAAACGGAAGGTTGCGCAGCTCCCGCTTTACAAAAGGCCTCACCAGGAACGCGGTGAAGCGTGACGGAAAGGACCGCAGCCGTTTTTTGCGCTCTTTGGAAAGTGAAGCGACATAGGCGATAATACCGCCCATGAACAGCCCGGCCACATGGCGGTGAATTTGTAAATAACGCCGCACAAGGCTCTTGTACGGGGCGAGCGGATCAAAATTGCTTCTTCTGCCGGAGGTGCGGCTATCCTCTTCTGAAGATTCTTTTGGAACCCCGTTGTTGGAATCGGCGTCGTTATTCTGGTTGCTCATCCGGCATGGTTACGTAAAACGGAAAAAAACAAGATATTTGCACAGTGGCTTATTTGCAATCAGGGCGTTGGTATTGAATCCGCTAGTCCGGATTGCATCGGGCCTGTCAGCCTGCAAAGCAGTGAAAACAAGTTACGGGATTCATTCCGGATTAGGGAATGATAAATTGGAGTTGAAATGGCAACACAAAATTTTCATCGGGTGTGTATTGCAACGCCGGGCGCAAACGTTATGTTTACATTTCGGCACCCCTGAAAGGGCAGGTCTGGATGTAATAGATGAGCGGACCTGGTTACGAAAGACGGGTGCCTGCGGTAGTGGATGTGCCTTGC
>SKYW01000186.1 GCA_007127695.1 Balneolales bacterium
TAGGCGGCGATTGCCATGGCCACCACGGAATCGAGGAACATCAAACCGGTGCGGGAAATCAGGAAAAGCGTCACAAGCACTCCGGCACTGGTATAGACATCGGTGAGCGTATGCTTTCCGTTGCCGGTGACGATCATGTTGTTCTCCCTTTTCCCAGTCCGTACCAGCCACGAGCCCAGCACCAGGTTGATCATCGCCGAAGCGAAGATGATGCCGGCTCCCGTCTCAATATGGAACACCTCAATGCCGATGATCAGGCTTTTTATGGACTGGTACCAGATGGTCAGCGCCGCCACCATGATCAGTGCTCCCTCCGCTCCCACAGCAAAAAAGCCGATACGTTCGTGTCCGTAGGGATGGTCACTGTCCGGCGGCTTCTGGCTCAGGTAGATCCCGAATGTGGAAAACCCGACGGCAAAAACATGCACAAAGCTCTCAGCGGCATCGGAAAGCACACTGTTGGCACCGGTATAGAGCCAGGCCGTGAATTTCATCAGGAAAACGAAGACCGAGACGACCAGGCTGATACGGATGGCCTTCTCGCTGCGGGTAATTTCACGCTTCTCAGTCATCAGCCGGCAGGAATAAATGTGAGATCACGCCATCTTAAAGTAAAATGATCGTTATCTTTTGTGGATATTCGAGATAAAGAATACGCATCTTCTTACATTATTTACCACTTTTATTCTTTTGCAGGAACTTGATCCGACATATCAGCAGCTGTTTCGCGATATTTCCGAGGCCGTTTCGGAAATTGGCCAGGAGATCCACGTCATTGGCGGGTTTGTCCGGGACTACTACCTGAGGCGCCTCCCGTCAGACGACGATTGTGACATCGATTTCGTGACCGTTGGATCCGGAATCCGTGCTGCTGAAGCCGTTGCCGCCAAACTCGGCACGCGAAAAATCGCCACCTACCGCCGGTTCGGCACTGCCCAGGTCACCTTGGGCCGGTTTTCCCTTGAGTTTGTGGGAGCCCGCAAGGAGAGTTACCGGCCGGATTCGCGCAAGCCCGCCGTTGAGGACGGCACCCTCGAAGATGACCAGTACCGGCGTGATTTTACGATCAATGCGCTCTCCTGGTCTCTCAACCCTCAGAATTTTGGCGTGTTGAACGACCCTTTCAACGGATTGCGGGACCTGCAGAACCATATCATCCGCACCCCGGTGGATCCGGAACAGACGTTCCGCGACGATCCGCTCCGAATGATGCGGGCAATACGCTTTGCCAGCCAGCTTCATTTCAGTATCGCACCCGAGACAAAACAGGCGATCGGAAAGATGGATTCACGGCTGGAGATCATCTCCAAAGAGCGCATCATTGACGAACTTAACAAAATCGTGATGTGCGACCAGCCGTCCTCCGGATTCATCCTTTTGAATGAAACCGGACTTCTGGCACAGTTTTTCCCGGAACTTTGTGATCTGCAGGGCGTGGAGGAGATCCATGGCCTGCGGCACAAGGACAATTTCCACCACACGCTGAAAGTGCTGGACAATGTGGCGATGGTATCGGACAATCTCTGGCTGCGCTGGGCGGCCATCATGCACGACATCGCCAAACCGGCCACCAAGCGGTTTGAGCCGAAACATGGCTGGACGTTCCATGGCCACGATGCCCTGGGTTCCCATATGGTCCCCCGCCTCTTCCGGCGCCTTGGCCTGCCGCTCGATGAGCGGATGCGCTACGTAAAAAAACTCGTGCGCCTGCATCTGCGTCCCATCGCATTGGCGACCGAGGAAGTGACCGACAGCGCCATCCGCAGACTCATCTTTGAAGCCGGCGATACCCTGGAAGACCTGATGATACTGTGCCGCGCCGATATCACAAGCAAAAACTACCAGAAAATCCGCCAGTTCCTCCGGAATTTCGACTTCGTGGAAAAACGGATTGCCGAAGTGGAAGAAACGGACCGGATCCGCAACTGGCAGCCTCCCGTGGACGGCAACGAGATCATGGAGATCTGCGGCATCGGACCCGGACCGGAAATCGGTCGCATCAAATCCGCCATCGAGGAGGCCATCCTGGACGGTACCATCCCCAATACGCGGGAAGCCGCCATCGATTATCTGCACTCCCTGACCGAAAAGGTGCAGCAGCGACCGCAGGCGGAAAACCGGGCTACCGGCAAAAAAAAGGCAAAAAACACATCCAACAGTAGAAAACCATCCCATAACAAGCCATCCGGGAATCACACGTGAACACTAGCGAACAAACCGTTTGGGTCTCCCGCTCGTGGGCCAAAATCAACCTTGGCCTTCAGGTACTGCGCCGGCTGCCAAACGGATACCATGAAATTGCGACCGGGTTCTGTTTCATCAACTGGAGCGATCGGTTCGAGATGAAAAAAGCGCCGGCATTTTCCCTGGAAATGACGGATAAACGCCTCCCTTCCGATCACAACAACCTGATCGTGAAAGCGGTCAGCACCCTTCGCAAGTACGTTGATTATGACGACGGCTGGTCCGTGCTGGTGGATAAGATGATCCCGTTCGGCGCCGGGCTGGGCGGCGGAAGCAGCAATGCCGCCACCATTCTGCGCATGCTCCGTAAAGTTTCCCGGCCGGACCTTTCCCTGGATGAGATCCATCAACTTGTCAGCGGACTGGGTGCCGATATACCGGTATTCCTGCACGGCAAACCCGGCATTGGCACCGGCATCGGCACCGAAATATCGTTTTGCGATATTCAGCCGGATGCGTGGATACTGACGGTATTTCCGGACATTCACGTATCCACAGCCGACGCATACCGCAATTGCCTTCCCAATGAAGAGCCGGAGTTCGCGCTCGAACGCATCCTACTGAAAGAACCGCTGGAGGAATGGCGCTATCTTCTGACCAATGACCTGGAACCGTGGGTCATCCACCAGCAACCCATGATCGGCGACATCAAGGATCAGATGTATGAGCTTGGCGCCGACTATGCCGCCATGAGCGGAAGCGGATCTTCCGTCTTCGGCATCTTCCGGCAGGAATTCGTTGCCGTGGATGCCTTTAACCTGTTTACAGACTGGAAACACAAGGCCAATCTCACCCCCCCTTCCTTTATTCCTGATATCGGCGTCTACCAATCATCCTGATTTTTTAGTAACTTGATACACTATGATCCATGTTTTGGATGCATGTCTTGAAGCATGCATCGAAAGACTGTAATCCGACCCGAAATCACTAATATACGGCTCTAAACACCGATTTCATCACTTTCGGCGGTGTCATCACCACAACTATCATTGACAACCCGTTGTAATTCACCTATAAAAGCTATTGTATGATCAAATTGAATGATGATATCAGCAAAGGAATGGATACCGAATCCCTCAAGCTTGATATCCAGCGGCATCTTCGTTTCACCCTCGCCAAATCCAAGTATTCGACCACAAAGTGGGACAAATTCCGGAGTGTAGCCCTTGCGGCCCTGGACCGGCTGCATGACCGCTGGATCGATACTCAGGAGTACTACTATGACGTGGATGCCAAGCGGGTTTACTATATCTCGATGGAGTTCCTGATCGGTCGCCTGCTTGACAACATGCTGGTGAACCTGGGGATCCTGGACGAGGTCAGGGAAGCGCTGCATGAACTGGGCCTGGACTATGACGAGGTCAAGGAGAACGAGTTTGATGCGGGCCTGGGCAATGGCGGACTCGGTCGGCTCGCCGCCTGTTTCCTGGATTCGATGGCTACCATGGGTATTCCCGGATATGGATACGGCATCCGGTACGACTTTGGCATCTTTGAACAGCAGCTCCGCAACGGTCATCAGATCGAGAAGCCGGATATGTGGCTTCAGTTCGGCAACCCGTGGGATGTCGTCCGGCCGAAAACCCTTTATCCTGTCGATTTCTATGGTGAGTCTGCGCCTTACACAGATTCTGACGGAAGGCTCCGGTTCAAGTGGGTGAACACCCAGAAGGTGAACGCCCTTGCCTACGACACCCCGATACCCGGCTATAAAAACGACGTGGTCAACAACCTCCGGCTCTGGAGGGCAAGCTCTTCCAAGGCCATCGACCTGCAGTCTTTCAGCCAGGGTGAGTACATTGATGCCGTACGCGATGCACAGCTTCAGGAGAACATATCGCGCGTCCTCTATCCCAACGACAAGGTTTTCGTGGGACAGGAGCTGCGACTTAAGCAGGAGTACTTCCTTGTATCTGCCACACTGCAGGATATCATCCGCCGGTTTAAAAAAGTTCATGATGACTGGAGGAAGTTTCCGGACAAGGTGGCCATCCAGTGCAACGACACGCACCCGAACCTGGCCATTCCTGAACTGATGCGCGTACTGCTTGATTACGAGGGGCTGGACTGGGAAACCGCCTGGGATATCACCCGTAAATCCATCAATTACACCAACCATACCGTTCTTCCGGAAGCACTGGAGACCTGGCACGTGCCGCTGATGCGCAATCTCCTTCCGCGTCATCTGCAGATCATCTACGAAATCAACAAGCGGTTCCTGAACGATGTCCGCGACAAGTTCGGCAACGATGTAACCCGGGTCCGCCGCATGTCCATCATCAGTGAAGGTGAAAAACCGGCGGTCCAGATGGCAACGCTGGGTATTGTCGGTTCCAAAAAAGTCAACGGCGTGGCCCGGCTTCATACTGAACTGATCAAGAAAACCATTTTCAAGGATTTCTATGAGATGTACGGGGACAAGTTCATCAACATGACCAACGGGATCACGCCGCGCCGCTGGCTCAAGCAGTGCAACCCCGGACTGTCCGACCTTATCTCTAAAGAGATCGGCGATGACTGGATCACCGATCTGGATCAACTCAAGAAGATCGACAAAAAGGCAGGCGACAAAACATTCCGCAAGAAGTTTGCTGAGGTAAAACGACAAAACAAGCTGGCCCTCATAGACTTCATTGAAGCCGAGTACGGGGTCAACCTCAATCCTGACTCCGTTTTCGATATCCAGATCAAACGAATTCATGAGTACAAGCGCCAGCTGCTGGTTGCGCTGCATACCGCCATGCTGTACAACCGTATCAAGGCCGATCCGGATGCGGAATTCCAGCCACGCACCGTTCTCTTCGCAGGAAAAGCAGCCCCCGGCTACACCATGGCCAAGCTTCAGATCAAACTGATCAATTCCATTGCCGAAAAGATCAACAATGACCCTGATGCCAAAGACAAGCTTTCCTGCCTCTTCCTTGAGAACTACACGGTCTCACTGGCAGAACGGCTGATCCCGGCGGCGGACCTGTCCGAACAGACCTCCACGGCCGGAATGGAGGCCTCCGGTACCGGCAACATGAAGTTCGCCCTGAACGGAGCCCTGACCATCGGAACGCTGGACGGCGCAAACATCGAGATCCGGGAAGAGGTTGGCGAGGATAATATCTTCATCTTCGGACTGACGGACGAGGAGGTGGAAGAGAAGCGCAGGGAAGGATACAACCCCCGCGACTACTACGACACGATCCCCGAACTGCAGGAAGTGCTGAACCAGGTCCGTGACGGCTTCTTCGAACCGGATAAGCCGGATCTGTTTCACCCGATCATTCGTTCACTTCTTGATGACGGGGACTATTTCATGGTGCTGGCCGACTTTGAATCCTATGCCGAGCAACAGAAAGAAGTGGAAAAGCTGTACAAGAACCAGGATGAATGGATGAAAAAAGCCATCCACAATGTTGCGCGCATGGGCAAATTCTCTTCTGATCGCACCATCACGGAATATAGTGAGCAGATTTGGGAGGCCAAGAAGTACAATCCGCCGCTTAAAAACAAGAAGGGCAACAAAAAGAAGTAACCTTATTCCGAAAACTTTCTGTACTTATTCCTTTATCCGAAAACCTCGGGAACGGGGTGTCATTCAAGTACAAACCGGAATGTGATGATTCCGTACTGGGACTCCTGGAGCATATTGGCAGGCAGTCTCGAGAATCTCCAGGTTCTCAGGGTGCGCAGCACTTCGCGCTCAAGTTCCGGATTCGCCTTGATAATGGGTTGAAGCCGGCCTATAGTGCCGTCCGGACGCACCTCGAATCTCACGGAGATCACCGCTTCGGTCTGTACGTCATAATCGGGGAGCGGTTGCACCAGGGGTGCACGGGTAAAGTCCCCCTCCCAATCCAGCTGGAATGGGGCGGAACGTATCGGGTCCGTTCCTGTTCCCTGATCCACATCCGGACGACCGCTTATTCCGCGGATATCCCCGGTTTCCTCTTCGCCGCGCTGCTCGATCTCATCCTGCTGAGCCATCTCGGGCGCTGCTGTCTCTTCCACCTCCTGCGTTTCTTCAATCTGCTGCTCGGGATCGATCAGGTCCGTATCAGGCGTAGTGACCACGTCCTCCTCGATTTCCTGCTCCTGTTCCGGAAGGTCCACATCGCGGGCTGTCTCTTCCGGCTGCGGCACGGGCTGCGGGACCGGCTCGGGTTCGGGTTCGGGTTCCGGCTCCTCGGTCTCAGTTTCAACGGGATCCGGACGCGTCTCCGGACGGGCTTCCTCCTCCCGTGAAAATTCGGCCAGCGTGCCGTCCTGAAACTCACCCAGGGTGATCTCTATGAACGCGGTCCGCTGCATGGCCCTCGGTTCCGAGACCATGATCAGAGCTATCACGAGAATGATCACGTGGATCACAGAGGATATCCCCAGTCCAAATTTTTCTTCCCGGCTCAGTGTTCGCATATCATCAGCGGCTTGCCCGCTCCGTGGCCATCATCATGTTCATATTCAATGCCTTTCCAATATTCATAACGTGAACGGCATCGTCAATTATTGCATTTTTATCGGCGCGCACCACCATGGTGGCACCCGGATGGCGCTGGAGCTGCTCCCGTATCGAACCAGCCACATTGGCCCGCGGCACGGGACTTCCCATCACGTAAAAGCTGCCGTCACGCGTGATGGCCACGTTGATGAAGTGCTGGTCGGTGACCGCTGCCGTTTCGGCCCTGGGTATATCCACACGGATACCGAAATTGGTGACGAACGAGGAGGTCAGCAGGAAGAAAATCAGCAACAGAAGGACGATATCCGTCAATCCCGCTGCCGCAAAAAGCGTCAATGGCTTTTTTACTTCACTTTCAGATCGGAAATTCATCGTATTGGTGCCTATAGTTGTTTTTTGGCTGCAGGCTTCTGAAGGAGTTCAATAAACTCGGTGGAAGAGTCCTCCAGATCAAAAATCATCCGGTTCATCCGGCCGAGGAGATAGTTGTAAAAGCCATAGGCGATGATTCCTACGGCCAGCCCGGATGCGGTTGTGATCAGCGCTTCCCAGATGCCACCGGCCAGCACGCTGGGATTCACGTTGCCCTCCAGCGTCTGGATTTGCTGGAATGCCTGGATCATACCGGTCACCGTGCCCAGAAATCCGAGCAGCGGAGCCACACCGGCAATCGTTGCCAGCCAGTCCATCTTCTTTTCAAGCAGATGCACCTCCCGCTTTCCTGCGTTTTTGATGGCATCATCAATGTCGTGGATCGGGCGGCCGAGGCGCTTGATGCCCTGCTTCATGATCCTGGAAAATGGCTTGTTCATGTCATCGCAGTACTGCGTTGCGGCTTTCATGTCGCCCCGCTTCAGGATCTGCTCCAGGCTGTTAAGGAATTTCTGGTTGTCCATCCCCGAGTTGGACAACACCCGCCATCGCTCGGCAATGACATATATTGCCAGAAGTGAGAGCAGGGTGATGGGGATCATCACAAATCCACCTTCTGCGAGCATCTGCAGCCAGGTGATTCTTTCGGGGGTAGCCGCTGCCGGCTGTAGGGTATCCTCCATCATTCCGTTCTGAAACAGGAGTGCAGAGAGAAACAGAGTGACCGGTGTCATTTAGTGCCGTTTGATTTTTAGGGTTGCGTTTGAAAGTATTAACGAATTCTGATGATAAAATTATTGCTCCGGAAGGGTTCGGGGAGTTCCTCGACTGCCCTTTCTGCATCTGATACCGATTTGAACTGCCCGATGCCTACCCGATATGTGGTAATTCCGCTTGGCAGCACCGTCGACCAGCGTGTCGCCTTGTAGCCCTGGTTTTCAAGCCGCTGCTTTTCGATCTCGGATTTCCTTTCATTTCTCAGCGAGTGAACCACAATGGTATAGGCACCAATCAGCACTTCCTCTTCAGGGCCCATCAGACCATAAGGCAGGGCAAGATCACGAATCACCTCATCTGCCGGCTCAGTGGCGACATCTTCAACCGGTTCCGGCCTCACATCCATATCGGGCGGCGGCGCCACCTCCTCAGCCGGATCGGGCGAAGGGACAAACTCCTGTACGACCTGCTCTTCATCATTTTCTTCTTCGGGTATGGGCACCGGAATCTCATCCTGAACAACGGCCTGGTCACCGAGGTGCGTCCGGCTCAGCCGCTGTCCGTCAAAATGAAAATAAAGCAGCAAGGCAACGATCAACAAAGCAGCAATCGGTATCAGCCACATTATCTTTGCCGATTTGTTCCTGCTCTGATTTTTCGAGGCCCCCTTTGACGGTTTCATACGCTGCGACAGCGATAGCTTAGGAAGCGTAAATGGCTTGTCAGAGGCCGCGTAGTCATCACGTTCAACCGGCTCAAACTCACGCTCTGCATCAGGTTCCCTGTCCGGATCCCCTTCATCGCCTCTTTCGGCATCCGATTCATCATCAAACTCCGAATCAAAGCCGAGTTTTTCCTCGTCAGGGTCGGATGTCCCCTCGGGATCGTATTCAAACTGTGATTCATCATCCGTATCTTTCTCATGCTCCGGATATTCCGGCCTCCGCCCGGATTCAAACTCCGGTTCCGCTTCATCCTTTCCCTCTTCGGAGCGCGATTCCGCGTCCGGTTCAAACGATGCCCCGGGCTCCAGCTCTTCTTCCAGATCATCCGGAAACCCTTCTTCTTCATACTCTTTGATACCAAACGGGTCGTGTTCGTCGGCCGGCTCTTCGGGCGTGTCAGATGCGGGGATCTCCTGCTCCGTATCTTCAGGGATTGTTTCCCCCGGGATTTCGTCTTCATCCCGGATCTTGTCGTCTTCATCCCGGATCTTGTCGTCTTCCCGGTCTGGTTTCTGTGGATCGGAAATACCGGGATCCGCATCCGCGGCAGCATCTTCTTCGGCTTCCGGCCGCACCGACGTCGGCGGGGATACTTCGATGGGGCTCATGCCGGCAAACTTGTGATTCACTTCCAGGGACAGGGATTGCTCCGGTTCCAGGATCATGGATCCGTCTTCTCCTTTCCGGAACGTTCCCAAACCCGTGACGTCACAGGAGCCATTTTCCTCTGTTTCACGGACAACCGCATCCACCCATGCCTCCAGTGCCAGAGATGCCTCCTTCTCGTCGCTGTCCAGCGCCTTGGCCAGCAAGGCTGTGAATTCATCGTGGTTTAATTTCATGGGCTCCTCATTTTTCCGGTGTGAATGCAATAATATCGGCCGGCGGGTTCATCACAATTCGACCATCCTTTTCCTGTTTCTGCTCCTGTTTCCGATGCGAAATTGAAAAGGTACCCAGCCCGTTTATCTGAACCTGATCATGTTTCTTCAGGTGTGCTACCAGAATAGTTACAATTTCCTTTTCGATTTTGTTCTCCGTCATATATATCACCAGTGCAAAGTTATTCCTCCATAAAACTGGAATGGCAGCTCCTGATAACGCTGCCAGACCTCATATTCCTGGTCCAGTATGTTCCGTGCCTTCAGATATACCCCAAATCGTGAATGCACGCGAATATCTGTACGGGCCCCGAGTTGCACAAAACCATCAACAGATTCACCGTCCATTGTCTTCCGTTTGCCGGACATGTCCATCCATCCGGAAAACTCAAACCATGATACCGGACTTGTTGTGACCAGTACAGAACCTTTCCATCTTGGAACATACGGAATTTCTCCCGATGGAATGACATCCTCTTCCGCACTGGTGTAATTCAATCCCATTCGTGCGGCCATGGTCGTGCGCCAGGTCCGGAAGACCCTGGAAAGGCCGGTGTACCACTCTACGTGTGTGGCCTCGCCGACGTATTGATGTCTGTAGTAGGGCATGGCCGGAACGGTCCAGGGAGTAAAATAGCCGCGGTTGTAGTACTGCCAGTAGTCCAGTCCGCTGTAAAGTTCAATCCCGTTCCAAAGTTCTGCTCCCGAGTGGAGGTTGATGTGGAGTCCACGCTCATGCTCCAGATCTCCGTCGTTGTTGAGGGTGAAGCGGTTTTGCAGGTGCAGGGTTTCCAGCGAGGGGTCATTGACAAATCCACGCAAGCGCATCTGCACCGAGAATCGTCCGGCGCCCTTGAAGCGATACTGGATGTCGGGGTAAAGATACAGATCTAATTCGTTCACCGGATCATAGAGCTGATAGAACCGCAGCCAGGCCTCCACCTGGTGGAAACTGCTGAATGTATGGCGGTACCGCGCGCCAACGCTGTTGTTGAGCCAGTACTGGGTTTCATCGAGACCGGTTTCATAGACCGAGCCGGTGGCACGAAATTGAAGCCCGAAAATCTGCTCGATCATGGTGCCCTCCCAAAAGCGGTTGAGATGCACCTCATAGCGGGTCTCACTGGTGGCGTCATCTTCATCGGGATAGGTGCCGGTCCGGTCTGCAAACCGGTTGACGGCGGCCGAGGCCTGCCATCCCCGATAGGCGTTCGCCAGTTGCTGCCAGCGTGCTTTTACGCCAAATGTATTGTGGGAAATCCGGACCGGATCCAAAACGGGGGGATCCGGAGCGGGAGCAGGGGGCCAGCCTGGCAAATACATACCGGGCTGAACGGGAACGGGCGAATAGTTGAATGAAGATGACCCTGAGATCCCGACTCCCAAGCGACTGTTTCCGGATAAACGGGTCCACTGCAGCTCGCCTGCCATATCCCGGAACGATGAAAAATCGCGGTCTCCGGCGGTGGACTGGTGGCCGAACTGAAAGGAAACGCTTTCCTGATCCCGGACCGGCGCTTCTGCAAAAACCCTGACCTCGGGACTGCCATATGATCCGTATCCGCCATAGGCATACAGGCGCTGACGTTCCGAAAAGCGGATAAAGTTCATTTCAGGCCTCAGGGCCGGTTCCAGGTCGCTGAGCGGGATGGTGGCCACGATCTCTTCGTCCGTTTCCATGAACGGCATGCGGTCGGGATCCACGCGGAAAACGGGCGGGCGCGGACTGAAACCAAGCACCGGCTGCCGGGCGAGACCGGGAAAACGCACGTCAAAGTCCCCTCTGATCTCTATATCCTGCGGGTCGATATCGGGAAGAAGGGAGGAAGTGCCGTCCTGTTGTGCCGTTGCGGGCTGCACGGCTGCAACAAGCAGCACCGTAATGAGTAATGGGATATACCTGATGGGATTCATGCGGTTAGAAAAAAGATTTCTGGAAACAGAATATAAACGTAAGATGTGACATGAGCGTCTGCGTCTGACAGATTTTTTTATTTACGGATGTCCCGGGTCGCTGTCCTGCCCGCATTTCAGCTTCTGATACCATCCGGCCCTGCTTGCAGCAAGAAGCATGGGTGTTGTCATTAAAATAATAATCATCATCACCAAATGCGTAACAATTGCATAAGCCACGCCTTCCGCTTCCGGCACGGCAAAAAAGAGCAGCAAGGACCTGCTTACAAACCAGTGATAGGTGCCTATTCCTCCCGGCGAGGGCAGGGCAACACCAAGGGCGGAAACCACTGTGATGACAAGCGCCTCGCGCATCCCGAGTCCGTATTCCGTATGCAGGTCAAATGCCGTAAACGGAATATAGGTCATCAGGACGTAGCAAAACCAGATGCCAACCGTTAACAGGATAAACTGCGGCCAGTTCTTCACGTCTTTTATGCTTATCAATCCCTGCGTGAACTTGGTCGAAATATCGGCAAGGAACCGGAACATTTTTTGAAGTGACGGGAACCACCTGCGTAACAAAAGCATAAGCCGGTACATCAGATACAGGGCCACAATGGATGCAAGTGCCAGAATTGCGATGATGAGTGCGCTGTTGAGGCTCATCAGGGACTGAACCCACCGGGCCGTCTCAGTTCCAAAAAGCGGCATGATCTCCCGGTAGTCCGCCAGCAAATAGACTACCACGAAAACTACCAGCACCAGCATCACCACAAGGTCCAGTACGCGTTCAAGCACCACGGTGCCCATAAGTTTTGTGCGGCTTATCTGTTCCTTGTTTCCCACAAAAACAGACCGGGAGACTTCACCAAGCCTGGGAACGGCATAGTTTACCATGTAGCCCAGCATCACGCCGGTGAAAAGGGTCATGCGGCTGGTCCGGATCCCGTCCTGCTCGATAAGCTGCTTCCAGCGCTCCGCCCGCAGGTAATGGCTCATGAGGGAAACAAGCAGGTATGGCAAAAGCCAGAAATAGGTGAGCTTGCCCATGGTCAGGCGCAGATCGTGAAAAGAGACATCCCTGAGGGCAAGCCACAGGAAAACGGCCGCTATCAGAATACTGACAATAAATCGGAGGTACTTGTTCAGCATACCGTCTATTTTCGAAGGTCAATGATCTCGGCATTCTCCGGGTATTCCAGCACAAAGACAGCTTCCGAATAGTCCCGATAATACGCATCCGTGAATATGGTGTTGAGACGGTTTTCCATTTGGTCGATTGCCCGGATCTCGTCCGGTGTCAGATCTGCATTCAGACGGATGAACACCTCGGTAAATATCTCAAAGGGATCATCCGGACGAAGCAGTATCTCTGTCTGGTCACCCTCCCGTGTTATTCCGGCCACCTGGAAGAGTTCATCGGCATCTGAAAAAAAACGCGACGGGGCAAAGTCGTCTTCCTCAGGTTCATACTCACTGATGATCAGCTTGTTTTGCCGCTCATTGTAGACCATCGAAATATCACCGTCAACCAGCACCACCTGATGATCGGCGCGTATTTTGTATTTGTCCCTGGATATCCACAGCTCTCCGGTGATCACCTGTGTTTCGCCTGTGTACGAGTCGACCAGCTCATGCGTCATGTTAGCATGGAGCACCTTGCCCTGCTCAAATAGCTGACGGACACGATCCAGTTCATTTTCGGGGGCTGCGGCTGTTGTCCATGCCGTCGTTTCCGACAGCCCGGTTGTTACCGTGGATTCTGTTGATATCGTGGATACGGTGGGTGCCATCAACACCGCGGATGCTATCGATTCCGTGGAGGTTGTGGCCGCCATCATCAGAAAAAATGGCAGGAGAAAGCCCAACAGGACAGCAGGCCGCATTGTCGCACTCCTCTCATTCATCCAGTTCCCGCAGCAGTTCTTGCAATTGTTCATCATCTTCCACCAGTACTTCGCGGGCGGTGCTACCCTGGTAGGGTCCGACTATTCCCGCAGTATATAGTTGATCGATCAGGCGTCCGGCCCGGTTGTATCCCAGTTTCATTTTTCGTTGCAGCAGGGAAACCGACCCCTGCTGATGAAGCACGACCACTTTTGCCGCTTCTTCAAACCGCTCATCCCGTTCGCTTTTGTCCAGCAGGCCCGTCTGACCGTTCTCGTCTTCCACTTCAGGCAGAAAGAAGGGATGGGCGTATCCGGTCTGCTGGCCGATGAACGCATTGATCCGCTCAACCTCCGCGGTGGAGACAAACGCATTCTGGAGACGGATCATATTGATCCCGCCGCCGTTGTACAGCATATCACCCCTACCAACGAGCTGATCGGCTCCCATGGTATCCAGGATGGTCCGCGAGTCGATTTTGGATGCCACGCGGTAGGCGACCCTGGACGGGAAATTTGCCTTGATGGTACCGGTGATGACATTGACAGACGGACGCTGCGTCGCCACCACAAGATGGATGCCCACTGCCCGTGCCAGCTGTGCAAGCCGCGCTATGGGCTCCTCTATCTGCTTGCCCGCCGTCAACATAAGGTCAGCCAGCTCGTCGATCACAACCACGATGTAGGGCATGTACCGGTGGCCCAGTTCTTCCTCCAGCACATCACTTTTGTATTTCACATTATACGATGCGATATCCCGGACCTGGGCCATTTTCAGAAATTCGTAACGCTGGTCCATCTCCTTGCAGACGCTGTTGAGTGTCTGAAGCACCTCGGAAGTATCCGTTATAATCGGTTCCGATGCACTCGGCAAGGTTGCCAGGTAGTGGTTCTGGATATTCCGGAAAAGCGAGAGCTCGATCTTTTTCGGATCGATCATCACAAACTTGAGATCGTCCGGGTGGCATTTGTACAACAGGCAGGTGATGATGGTATTGATACCCACCGTTTTTCCCGAGCCGGTCGCCCCGGCCATCAGCAGGTGGGGCAGCTTGGCCAGATCCACCATGAAAACCTCGTTTTCTATGGTGCGTCCAAATGCCACCGGCAGCGCCATCTTGGTCTCGGCAAACTTTCGGGTATTGATCAGGGAGCGTATGTAGACGATCTCCGGATTTTTGTTCGGCACCTCAATGCCCACAGCCGATTTTCCCGGGATCGGCGCAATGATCCGCAAGCCCTTGGTGGCCATCGCCATCTTCAGGTCATTGGCATAGCTTTCGATCCGGCTGATCTTGACATTCGGCGCCGGCTGCAACTCGTACAGGGTTACGGTTGGACCTACGATCGCTTCAATGCCGGTGATCTCGATCCCATGACGGTTCAGCTTGTCAAGGATGACCATCTTGTTCCGGTTGATCTCCTCGTAATTGACTTCATTTCCTTCATTGGGCGGTTTGTCCAGCAAATCCAAAGTCGGAAATTTGTACTTGATGAGCGGTTTTTCCACCTGTTTTGCCCGCTCACTCTCCAGCTTGCGTTTGCCGGCTTCCTCCTCTGGCGTGCCGCGGTAGACCGTGATGTCCATATCACTGTCTCCGGATTTTGGATCCTGATCCGCGTCAATGCCTCCATCCCCCGCCGGATCCAACCCGTTCTGTGCTGCTCCTGTTTTGTCAGCCTGCTTTTCTTTTTCCAAAACGGCCCTCGGGGGTCTGCCTTCCGTGGTTTCCATCTGTTCATGCCGCCTGCGTTCCTCCTCTTTCTGCCGGGAGGACAACACCAGGCGCTCCCACCGTTTCCGCTTATCCTCCTCGGTGAGCAGCTCAACCTCTTCCGGACGCTCACCGCCTCTCGCGCGACCCGTGGGATCAACATCATCTTCCTCCTCCCGCGCGGCACGCGATTTCGTAGCACTGCGGCCGGAGCGACTCCCATCCACTTCCTGTCCGGCTTCCCGGCGACGCCTCAAAAGCGAAACAAAACCGTCCCGCATCTCCTTCACATTCTCGATGGCGGATTGGATATCTCTGTTGGTCAACAGGATAACAGCAATGATACTCAGGCTTCCGAGAATGATCACCGGTCCGTACTGGCCCGTCAGGGCCCGCAGGATATATGCGATCGCGAGCCCGGAGGATCCCGCCCAGTCTACGGTCACCAGATCGAATTCGTTGTGCAGCCAACCCATGA
>SKYW01000043.1 GCA_007127695.1 Balneolales bacterium
TCAGTCCGGTTTTTGATCTTCATCCAATGGAAACGGCGAGGCCAGGATTCGATCCATAATGAGGCTTACCGTAGCGCCCTGCTGCTCCTTTCCGCTTCCGGTGATGCGAAATCCGTTGACCTGGTTGCCCTCGCGCGTCAGGCGTCCGTCGCCGTTCAGGTAGCCTTCAAACCGGGAATCCGAAAGCCGGATCTGGATCAGCTGCCACTGGCCCGGGGCCAGGCGCACGGCCGGACCGGCTTCGAGCTGCCCGTCGCCATCGCGGATCACAATCCGGATCTCCAGGTCGTCGTCGGCTTTCACCCACGCACCGACATAGCTGCCGTAGAGCTGACTGCCCAGTTCCTGCCGAAGTTGCCGGGTGATGCGGATATCCCAGTCCACATCACGGTCGGGATCGTCCACAAAGGTCCAGATCGCGGTCCCGTTTTGCAGCGCCAGGGTGGAGCGGTTCGGATCCACGCCCAGGATCTGTGCCCGGTGGGTCTGAGCCGGGGTGGCCCAGCCGCTTATGTCATCCGCAAAATCATGGATGATTTCCGTGACGACATCCCCGCCGATCCTGAAAGGGATCGAAAGGGTTGCGGAGCCGATATCCAGCCCCAGCTCCCCGCTTCCGTGAGCGGTGGCGAAAACAGTGCCGTCATGCGACAGGTACAGTGCTTCACCGGGTTGATCGAATCGCACGCGATCCAGCGGAATCTTCCGCGTGATGCCATCGGCTGTATGACCGTAAAGCGTGAGGGTGGTCCGCTCGCCCGGAGCCATGCCGAGTTCCTCCGGTTCCGCTGTGAGGGAAGGGTAATGGTGGATGCGCACTTCGGCACTGGCGCTGATGTCACCCGATTGCACGGTGATGGTGCCTGTGGTATCGGATTGTCCGGGAGTGAATACGCCATCGTCCAGCCCGCCCAAAGCGGGATCGATCTCCCACGTCAGGTCGTCCGGGACGGATACCGGGTTCTGGAACCCGTCAAATGCATTGATGGTGATTGGCTGCGACTCATGAGGGTACAAAGTAAAATCTTCCGGGAGGATCTTCAGGCGCTCCGTCTCACCTTCCGGGGCCGTGCTTACAAGCATCAGGGCATTGGCAACCCTGCGCTCTCCGCCGGGGTCGGAGGGACTGTTGGCCACTTCATCGCGGATAACAAGGGTGGTTGACCCGCCGCCGTCCAGGTTCACGGCATGCCAGGCACCCAGTTGCAGCAGCACATCGGCCATATCACGATAGCTCATGCCGATGCTCGTCATCTGCCGTCCATCCACAGTACACAGGTACACGGTGGTGGTGTCGCGATCCATGGCGACAAACGTACGCGGATGACGGGCTTCGTTGGTCCCGCTGTAGGGCTGTCCGTCATCCAGGATGCGCACACCGCCGCCCATTACATCCACAAGCCCTGAGTGGTCCGTTTGAAATCCGGCGCGGACGGTGATCCGGTCGCCTACTGCGGCCGAGGATGCCAGTGAGGCGGCTTTATCCGAATCCTGCACGCGGATGATGTATCCGTTATCCGGGATGGATGTCTCCCCGCCTTCATGGAGCGCCTGTATGCGCATTGGCTGATCGATGCCGGAACCCGGTTGCTCAACCGGGACATCGGGGACAAGTACCATTTCGAGGATGCCGCTGCCGGATGGCGTCCGGGTGCCAAAATAGCGGTTGAACGCAAGGATATCGGCGTCGGATGCTGTGCGGTTGATTCCCTGGAGGGACAAGGTGGTTTCATCGGGAAGCGTGAGCGTCCCGCGGAATGAGAGGGCATCCAGATAGGGACGACCTTCCGCATCCACGGCAAAATGGTACCGGTTGCGGACCGGTACGCCATGTGCAAAGTGACCCAGTACCATCTGATTTGCGATGGGACGATGCGTCTCGAAACTGAAAAAGTCGCCATTGACGGCGGCAAGGACACGGTTTCCCGGCTGGTCGGCAACCAGGACCTGTTGGGTGGTCTGGGTCAGCGTTTCCGGCCGCGATGTTTTAAAATGAAGCCAGGGGGCGCTCAGGTCCACGGCAACCACATCCATGATATTCGGGCCGTTGACAAGGTAGCGTGTGTGCACAACGCCTTTTGTCAGTTCCCTTGTGAAAAGGGTGTCCGGTATCATCCTGTCCGTGGACCCGGACGCAGACACAGACACTGACGCGGCAATGCTCTCCTGTTTGTCGCCTGGCGGGTACGTTTGGCCTTCGTTTCCGATTGCTGATCCGGCAAAAAGGAGAATCAGTGAGATCAACAGGGCCGGTCCGGCTGCCGGCGTATGGTACTTGCAGCTGTTCATTCTGATGGGTGTCCCTCTATTCTTGTTTGCTGTTCGTGGTAATAAGACTGTACTCCACCTGCAAGCAGTAAAATAGGTTTTTCCTGCGAAACCAGGAACGACAATCCGGATGGAAAGGAAATCGAGGCAGAACGGCAATCCGGATGGAAAGGAAATCGAGGCAGAACGGCAATCCGGATGGAACGGCAATCACGGTAATGCGGCAAATGCGATTGACGCGCAATGCTGGTGGATGGCAATGCCGGACCGGTGGCCACAGGTGCCGGTCCGGTTGCGGCATTTCCATTGGCCAAAAAAAAGAATTATATTCTATACATTAAGAGCTGATGGATTTCAGCAGATTCAGGCATCAAGGCAAAAGATATGGCATACCGAAGGACCGAGTACATGGAAAAGCGGGTGGCCCGCCGCAAGCAGCAGATTATCAAGTCGGCGGAAGAGCTCATCAGCGAGTTTGGCTACAAGGCCACCACCATGCAGGATGTGGCCCGCAAGGCGGGTACTTCCATCGGCAATGTCTATTTCTATTTTTCCAACAAGGATGAAATGGTGATGGAGGTCATCGACCATCTTTGCGATGAGATCTGGAACACGGGCGATTTGGAGAGGGTGGACCTGAGTTCCTATCCGCATTATTCCATCGAGGCGCTCGACGACTACATGAAAATCACCGCCATTTTTGAAAAGAAACACTTTGCCAAAGCCATTCTTGGAGGGGCTACCTATCCGGGTTTCCGTGACCGTTTGATCCGGTTTTTTGAGGAGAAAGCAGTAAAACGGTACGCCAAATATTCCGATTTCTATCAGGGCATTGACAGGGAAATGGCATTTGCCTGTCACTTCGGTTCGGTTATCAACGTCATGATGAAAGTACTGGAGGAGAAACTCGACCGCACGCCTCATGAGGTGGGCATGTTCCTAGCCCGTTGGAAACTGCAGGCACGCGGATTGCGTCAGGAGACCGTTAGCAAAGCTCTTTCCGATCTTGAGCAGCTCATACAGCAGATCGACCGATTGAAAAACAGGTCCTGATCCTGCTGTCCTGCACCGGCATTACCCGGCTGCGACAGACAACACTTCCTTTATGCCAGGAAACGGAAATCCCGGAGTGTTCTACTGCATCAGGCACATCATGTAAACCATGTAAACAGACGCAAGGTACCCGTTACATAGAATAATATTCGAAAACCATTTGACAAAAATAGAATAATGTTCTATCTTTTTTGTGTTGATTTTACTTCTAAATCATAGTGCCCGGGTGCCGGATGCCGCACCCACGGCCATCACGACCCGGGAAACCAACATAAACCCCACTACAAGGTCCTGCTTGGATGCGGGACCTTGTCTTTTATCCGGAACCCGCCTCTCTGATCCGAAATCCGTTTTCAGCTTTTCATGCTTCTCCGGGTGATAAAGGCGTGCATTCAGGAACCCTTGGCCAGGGCTTTCCGTCAAGAATGAGGTTAGCGATTGCAGTCCCGTCTGTCCTCCCGTGGCTTCCCAATCCGCTTATGTCCTCTGACATCAAGAGCATTATATGCCATAAGACATTAAATATAATGCGGATATCAATAAACTATAACATTATTCTATTCTATAGTTGAAAGATAGAATATTATTCTAATTATGCATTGCTTATTGTTGGATTCGCATGGGAATGGTATCCCGGGTCTTACCCGAACCCGAACAAAAGGACATCTGGATCATTTGTCTGCGTATACCCCAAAAAAAAGACAACTACAGCCAGTGGCAAACAGCTGTGGTTGTCTTATTGTAGCAATTGTAATCCCATGCGATGACACTCAGCTGTCAACAAAAACTGCAGGCAAGATCAGATGCCGGTATGAATTCCGGCACCGTTCCTGCCTGCAGAGAGTCTGGGCTTGCAGGGCGTCTGGTTTGACAGAGCCTCACAGATCACTGAACCGTGTCAAGTCCGCGTCGCCGGAGCAACGCATCCACCCCGGGTTCGTCACCGCGGAAATCCATGTACAGGTCCATCGCCTCGCGGCTACCACCGCGTGAGAGGACGGTCTCACGGTAATGGTCGCCGTTCCCGCGGGTCAGTCCGTCCTGCTCCTTCATGTATGCAAAAGCATCGGCAGCGAGAACCTCACTCCATATGTACGCGTAGTAGTTGGCCGAATATCCA
>SKYW01000172.1 GCA_007127695.1 Balneolales bacterium
CATATTTTTTCTCGATGACGTGACGCTTCAGTTTGAAGAGGTTTGTTACCTCGTCGCCCACCTTGAACGTCTTGGGCAGCAGGCGAAACTCGCGAACCTGCTCAAAACGCTTGAATCCGCCGGTACGCGCAATCATAACCCTTATCTCGTCACGGATAATCTTGCTGGCACGGGCGTTATCCACAAGTTCCTTCAACGAATCCACCTTGATTCCCTCTTCCACAAAAGCATCCAGTTTCGGGACTATCAGGGCGCCCACGAATTTCTGATCCTGTCCAACCACCATGCACTGCTCTATGTACCTGCTCTGGCGCAGCACCATTTCGATGGGTTCCGGCTCGAGGTTTTCACCATTTGATAGCACGATGGTCGATTTGCTCCGGCCCAGGATCTTCAGCGAGTCGTTGAACGTCATCATGCCCAGGTCGCCGGTGCGAAGCCACCCGCCTTCACGCAAGACCGTTTTTGTGATCTCCGGTTCCCGGTAGTATCCTTTCATGACCTGCGGTCCGCGCACCCAGATCTCGCCGCGCATGCCTCGCCCCTCATGGGGATACTTCTTGTTCGGGAAGAGCACCTCCTCAGTCTCAAGATCCACGATACGCACTTCGGTGTCCGGTACGGGTGGACCCACCGTACCATTTACGAGCCGTTCTTCCGTGCGCACGGCGATAACCGGACACGTCTCGGTCATCCCGTATCCTTCCAGTACCGGAATCCCGATGTAGTTAAAAAACTTGTCAATTTCGATGGGCAGGGCGCCTCCCCCGGAAACGGTTGCCTTGATCGATCCACCCGCACTTTTCCGCACACTTTCCAGCACCGCGACATTGAAAAAGCCGTACCACGGCACCATGATGAGCAACCGGATCAAGTGTCCGATTTTGAAAATGGTGCGCTTGATCTTCGATTCATTTTTCAGTTGAAGGTCATTGTCGGTGAGATAGAAAATGGATTCCTGATAGTAGTGTCCCAGGAAATAGGCAATATGGAACAGGGCGCGGCGGACCGGGTGGGCGGCACGTACATTCTCCAGGATGCGCTGGTGCAGGCTTTCCCAAAGGCGGGGCGCCGATCCCATGAACGTCGGCTCCACGTTCTGCAGGTCTTCGCCCAGTGTACGGATACTTGTATAGTAGTTGCAGGCGCCGCAGCTGATGGTGTACACCTCAAACACCCGCTCAAAGATATGCCAGATAGGCAGGATGGAGAGGACGCGGTCGGTGCACGCCAGTTCGATGGGGATCACCGACATCTGCGACATCATGTTGGAATGCGTGAGCATCACGCCCTTGGGCTTGCCGGTAGTGCCGGAGGTGTATATCAGGGTGAACAGGTCATCCGGACGGATCCCCTCCATGCGTTCATCCACGCTTGTGTCCCCTTTTTCAATCTGCAATGCGCCGATTGCCATCACTTCCTTCAGGGCGCGGACACCTTCAAGCGGTTCCGATTTGGGGCTTAAAAGAATAATTTCCTCGAGCTCGGGAAGTTCCGGTCGCAAACGTGCTATTTTCTTTTGAAGGGCATCGTTTTCAACAAAAGCGGCACGGATCCGTGCGTGATTGATGATGTAGATAAGCTCATCATCGGTAACGTCGGCACCCCGGGGAGTGTTCACGGCTCCGCTCAGCTGAATTCCGTAATCGGCCAGCATCCATTCGTAGCGGTTGTCGCTGAACAGTCCCACGTGTTCCCGCGCCTCGACGCCCAACTCAACAAGTCCGGCAGAGAGCTCTCTGCCTCTCTCGTACAATTCGCGAAAGGTAACCGCCTGCCATTCAAGCGCTTTTATTCGGGTGGCAAAGGCCGGAAGTGACTCGTACTTGTCCGCCGCCTTCTTGTAAAGATCTGCCAGATTGGAAGCAATAATACGGGAATCCATAGATCCGCTTGAAGGTGAATATATGGGTTAGGCTGAAACGAAACCCGGCAGAACGCAACAGTTCAACTGGACCAGCAATCCGGTTTCGAGCAACAGTGATAAACCCCAGGATGATTCAAAATGCACGGCTTTTTGGAAACATCCCAAACAAATCGTGCAAAAAAACAGATTTTTTTCGTGATGGTTCAACTACAGGCAAAAACCCGGCATTAAAGATACGTTTTTTTTTCTTAGGAACAACACGAGGAAAGATCTATTGGGTCTGCGAGCCCTTCAGGACCCCTTTTTCTGAGATTCCGTGGTATTGCCGGAGCTATCTCCGACTGGGATACCGTCGAGATCATATGGTGCCGGAATCCAGAAAAAGAAGGTGGATCCTACGCCGAAAGTGCTTTCCATGCCGAGATTGCCTCCCATCTGCTCCACCAGTTGACTGGAGATGATCAGACCCAGTCCGGTTCCTCCAAAACGGCGGCTGATGGATGAGTCCACCTGTGAAAACGCCTGAAACAACTTGGATCTTTGCTCCTCCGTAATCCCAATGCCCGTGTCCCTTATGTGAAAAAACAGCTTGCCATTCTTGCTGTCAATAGCTTCAAAACCGGCCGTGAGCTCAACTTCGCCTTCTTCAGTAAACTTGACAGCGTTGTTAAGCAGGTTCATCAGCACCTGCTTGAGACGCACCGGGTCCACATCGGCATACCGTGGAAAGTCCGGCTGGATCTCGTAGAAAATCCGCAGCCCTTTTTTGGCAGCCTGGTATTCCATGATGGCCATCGTCTGCTCCACCAGGTCGATCACGTCGGTTCGAGCGGGATGCAGCTCCATGCGGCCGGCTTCGATCCGGGAAAAATCGAGGATGTCATTGATGATACCCATCAGCACGTTGGCGGAAATACTCACGTTTTCGAGATACATCTTCTGGATATTGTTCATTGGCGTGGCTTCCAGAAGGTCTGTGAAGCCGATAATCCCATTCAGGGGCGTCCGCAATTCGTGGCTCATATTGGCCAGGAATTCGCTTTTGGTCTTGTTGGCCGCCTGCGCTTTCTCCTTTTCGATGATCAACTGATTTTCAAGTTCAAAGCGCTTTTTAATGTTAACCAGCATTTCTGCAAACAGCTTCAGCAGTGTCTTCTCTTTATCGGTGTAACGGTAGTGTTCCGATACGGAGTCAAAGCCGACAAAACCGATGCATTTTTTGCCTTTCATGAGTGGAAGCGTGATGAGGCTCTTGATCTGCTGTCCCATCAGATGGTCACGCAGAAAACTGCCATCCGGCAGCGTCGAGACATCCGGTATGTCCAGCGGTTTCCCGGTTTTGTGGACCTCTATCAAGGGCATCATCAGCTCAAACGGCACCCGCTGCAGCTGGTCTATCTGCGGCGTGACCCCCTTGGCACACCATTCATGCGTGTTGCTACCGAACTGCCGGTCCCAGTCGTACTCAAAAATGTAGACACGGTCAGCCCGCGCAAATGCCGCCAGTTCCACCAAAGACTGCCTGATGGTATCCTCCATCTCGCCCAGCGGCACATTGATGTAGGTGGATGCGATCTTCATCAGGATTTCCTGCAAATGGGACTGGTGCTGAAGCTGATCTTCGGCCTGGTTCCGGTCCAGGATCAACCCCGCCTGCCTTCTGAAAATGTCAACAAGGGTATTGCTTTTGAATTGCTCGTTTTCAGGCATGATGATGGTAAAGTATCCCAGCATCCGTTCGTCCCTTACAATTCCGGCAATGGCAATCTCACCCGGACGGAACACATCGTGCAATGCATCCAGCTGCTTTTTATTGAGTCCACCTGTATGATGGCGATCCCCTGCCGGTATGCGGATGATGCCTTTCTCAAGGAGCGCATCTATCAGATCCTGATCCTGCATCCACTTCTTTTTTCGGATATCAAATCCAAGGCTTTTGGCTGTTTTTTCGAACTGTCCGGAAGCACCGCAGGAAGCTACCACCTCGATCTCCTTTTCGCCCGGATTGACCATGTTGAGCATCACACAGCTGGCCCCCGTAATTTCTAAAAGTGTGGCGGTCAGGCGTTTGTAATCCGGCTCCCCGAGTTTCTGCTCGAGAAAATACCGGGAGGTTTCAGCAATCATTTTCTCCCTTGTGATATCGAACACGAACGTACAGAGATATCCCTTATGCGGACTCTGAATCTCTACCCGAAGCCATCGCTTGAGAATCCGCGAATGCAGCTCATAGTCTCTTTTTTTTCCGGTGGATGCTACCTCCTCCAACAGCGATAAATCGTCCAGCTCGCCCAGACCGGCACGAGGGAAAATATCCCTGACTTTTTTATCGATAATATCTTTTTTTTTGAATCCAGTGAGCTCTTCCAGTGTCCGGTTGACATCCAGAATATGAAAATCGACCGCATTTCCCTTGTCATCATAGACCAGTTTGTGGTACACAAACCCGAAAGATGCCTCTTCTATAAGATGTCGATAATCACTCGAATCCATTGTCATGCAATCTATAACGTACGCCAACTACCCCGGTGATTTTATAATTTACACAAATTCGCTGCCCG
>SKYW01000209.1 GCA_007127695.1 Balneolales bacterium
ATAAAGCAAAGAAAATCGGGCATATTAAATCCATGCGAGAGACAATAGAGAAATTGAAACTCGTTAACTTCAGAATCTCAGAAAAAATAGAGCAAAAGGTATTACAGCTTTCTGGAGAATAGTCGTCGGTCTAATTACCCATAAATTGCTCCTTTCGGATTCAGGGATCGGGTAGACATTTGGTTCTGAATCAAAGAGATTACTCACCATCTATCCGAGCTTAATATCTGTTTTGGGCCGGGATCCACCCTCAAGTGCAGGTATTGACTATGTACAAAGAATTGTGTCAATTACGTTGCACGTAAAATGTGATATATAACGGCAGAGTAACTGATATGCCATGAATTTAGAAGTGCGTAAAATTCAGTTAATACAAGAGTTCTTAAAAATTCAGAGCGAAGAGGCTATTGAGCGGCTTGAAAAAATATTACTGAAGGAGAAGCAAGCAGAAGGGGAAGCTTTCAGCCCAGCCGCACAAATGCCGAGCCGTCATGCTGCCATAAGCCTTTAAAATTTCAAGTATTTTGCGTATTTTTCAGCTGTGAAAAAGCTTGATAAAACATATTCTGAGCTCGAAAAGATTTCACGTAAGGCGATGAGAAGTCAATTAGATTCTCACCGAATTGAGGGGATCAATCTTTCCAAAAAAGACGCCGAAAAAATCCGAAAGGAAGTCTTGGAGGAGTTTTATAAGTCTAATTACTCCCCAAATCCCTGAATAGCTTTTTCATCGGCTCATAGTTCCTCGATTATTTTTCAGACCAGGTAAACGACACCAAACCCCGGAGCACAAGAGGGGTATTTCTCGTGGCGGTCCATTCTTGTATTAAAGACGCGGAATTGGTATCTTTCCAAGTCTAGGTTCCAAGTGACCACGTGAATTAAAATTTTATAGTGAGCAGATGAAAAAAGGCATTCATCCCGAATACAAAGAAGTGAAGGTGATCATGAGTGACGGGTCGGAAATCGTTACCCGCAGCACCATGAAAACCAAGGAAGGCGTCTACAAAGCCGAAATCGATTCCAAAAACCACCCGTTTTACATCGGCAGCCAGAAGATGATGACCGCCGCCGGCCGTGTGGATCAGTTCAAGCGCCGCTACGGTGCCCGCGCCGAAAAGAAATAATTCCCTTTTTCTTACCCGGCTTATTGCATTTATTGGATGGCAGGTTTGTGTATCCAGACACAGCTCTGCCATTTTTTTTAGCCGTCCGCGGCCGGGCCCGTCCGCATCCACCCACCCAACTGTGCAGCCATGGAACTGAAGCTTGAAGTATTCGACGGACTCAATCCCTTCCAGGAAAACGCATTCCTTGTACATGCCGATGGCAAGGCGCATCTGTTTGATCCCGGTTTTTCCAATGGATACGAATGGAACCGGCTGCTCAGCTTTCTGGAAAACGAGAGTCTGGATGTTGAGGCGATTGTCCTGACGCACGCCCACGTCGACCATATCATGGGCCTGCAAAAGGCGATGCAGCAGTTCCGGGTGCCGGTATTCATGCATCAGGAAAGCCTTCCGTTCATTGAGCAATATCCGCAGCAGGCCACGATGTTCGGGATGGAAGCCGAACCTATTGAAGTGAACCCGACCTTTATCGATGCCTCGTGGACCCTGCGCATCGGTTCCTTTGAGTACGATGCACGCTACACGCCTGGACATTCACCGGGGCATCTTTCCTTTTACCACAAACCGGGGGGATGGGTTATTGTCGGGGATGCCCTTTTTGCCGGAAGCATAGGCCGGACCGACCTGTATGGCGGCGATTTCGCGCTGCTGGAAGAGAGTATCCGCAAGAAAATCTACACGCTGCCCGATGAGACGGTCGTTTGGCCGGGACATGGTCCCCATACCACAGTGGGTTATGAGAAGCGTACCAACCCGTTCGTGAAAGAGCGCTGAGTTTTTACTCTTCCGGACTTTCCAAATCCTCCTTGTTCATCAATGCCCGGATCCGAAGGATCTCCTCGTTGTAGAAAGTTGCCTTGTCAGGGCGCGTCTGGCAGAGCTTGTTGAGCGTTCGCAATGCATCCGAATACTTTTTCTGCTTCTCGTAAATTTTTGCAAGGGTTTCGGAAGCAATATCACCGACTTTTTTTGATTTCTCTCCCAGGTCCCGGTCGTCATTTCCTTCAGCCGTGATGGTGATTTTCTTCTTTTCCGCATCGCCGAGCTCTTCAATGAGATTGTCCAGATTAAATGCGGGGTCTTCTGATGCGACGCTATCTTCAGCT
This sequence comes from Balneolales bacterium, assembly GCA_007127695.1. Lineage (GTDB taxonomy): Bacteria > Bacteroidota > Rhodothermia > Balneolales > Natronogracilivirgulaceae > SKNL01. The sequence goes on from SKYW01000209.1 coordinate 2,237, forward strand.
TTTTTATCAGCATCATATTGTGTTTCAATGGCATCCGGCTCCGGTTCCATTCCAGGTTCCGGTTCCGGCTCAAGCTCCGGTTCCGTCCCTGGTTCCACCTCAGGCTCCCACTCTGGTTGCAGCTCCTGCTCCGGCCCTGATTCCACCACAGGCTCCCACTCTGGTTGCAGCTCCTGCTCCGGCCCTGATTCCGGCTCCTCACCAGTCGCAACCGTTTCATCCGCATCCGGCGCAAACGGTTTCCATGCATCGAAATGGTCGGGGTGGACCATGAAATAGTGAAGATGCTGGAAAAACGGACTGCCCGGCGCACAGCATTTTGCCTTCAGTGCAAAGTGGACGGCTTCCTCTTTCTGATCATTGTTGAAGTAAAGCCAGGATAGCAGAAAATAGCCAACCGCATCCATACCTCTTTTTTTCAGAAATGCCTCCAGATTGGCAATTCCTTTCTCAGGGTCATTCTCAAACTGAGCAACATAGGAACTCAGACTCTGCGGGATCTCGAACGGTAGTTCTTGCATGGCGGAAATCTCATATATTTTTTGAAAATATAGAAACCACAGGGCTTATAAAAAAATCAAAGTGGCAGATTCCGGGAATGTTTTTCCATGGAACTCACGCAGCAGGAATGTTTTGCAACATCCGGGCCGCCTCGTTTCACGGTTTACCAGCTGCCCATGGCATCACTGAACATGTTGTCTGCAATACGGCTCAATGCTTCGAATGCGGCCTCAGACTCCCCGTCCACGGGACTCTCGACCGGATCGTATTCAAAGTTCCCACTGAAGTTTTTCTGCCATTCCGGCTGCTCCTGCTCCGCATACCGGTACGTAGCGCGTACGCTGATCTGCACCCTGTTGAGATTGGCCCGCTGATCGCCTGCAACGCTGAACGGGCGGTTTGAGTAGGAGGTGATCGAACCCTCAATGATCACATCGGCATTCTCGGGGGAATCGGTGAACTGAAGCCGGCTCTGGTTGATGAACCGGTTGATCATGGCGTCGTTCAGCTGGTCGCTCAGGTTGCCAAGTCCGCTGCCGGACTGATCGGGGAAGAACGGGATGTATATGGTACGGACATCGGCCGGTATGGCCACCCCGGTAAAGCTGTAGCGGAGGCAGCCGGTAGCACCGACAGTCACGATAAGCAGCACAATCGCTGCTGCAAGGAGGTTTTTTGAGTGAAGCACCATGTCAGATCAGTCCGTACTGGTCAATTTTTCGGTATAACGTTCGTTCGCTCATTCCAAGTATCCTGGCAGCTTTCCGCCGGTTGCCACCATATTTTTCCAGGGCTTGCCGTATCAGGAATTTCTCCATCTCTTCCAGTGATGGCAGATCGTTTTTTTCAAACAGACGGAGTATCTTTTTCTGGTCTTCGCTTAGCGTTTGGAGCGGTTGCCCTGAAATGGAACCTCTTGCCCTGCCTTCGCGACTCTCCCAATCCGGTTCCGCATCATCTGCATCTGCTTTGCCGCCTTCTTTATCATCCGGATACGCCTTGTGGCCTTCTTCATCAGACGGATCACCAGTTTTCTTCCGGCCTTCCGGCTTTTCGTCGCCGGCAAGCTCTTCATCATGATAATCGATATCGGAATAGGGCGTATCCGCGACCGGCACTTCAGAAATATCCTTTATGGAGGAAAGCCCCCCGGACTGCTGCGCGGACCGGATAGCCGAAGCGGACAGCGCCGGAAGCGACTTGGGTACGTTTCCACCATGAACACTCTGGTAAAACAGGGATCCGAGCATCTTCTTCATGTCACCCATCTCCTGCTTCATATCCAGAAGCACACGGTAGACCAGATGCATCTCATCACTGCGGGATGACTGGAACGACCGCTCGTGTTCCCTGTCCTGTCCGAATACCATCGGCAGATTGTCAGGCGACCCCAGTTTCTGGCGTCCCTTCAGATACTTTTTCAGGACCTCCTCATCTACATATTGTGATTTCTCCAGCACCACCAGCTGTTCGGCCACATTGCGCAGCTCGCGGATGTTGCCCGGCCAGCGGTAGGACAGCAGCAGCTGCCGGGCCCCGTCCGACATCCCTCGGAACACCGAGTCGTACTTCTGCGCAAACTCGGCAACATAAGCCCGGAAAATAAGCAGGATATCCTGGTTTCGCTCGCGCAGCGGGGGGATACGGATGGTCACGGTGTTGAGACGATAAAACAGATCCTCCCGGAA
>SKYW01000051.1 GCA_007127695.1 Balneolales bacterium
AAAGCAGGGAACTGGAGTACAACAGCTCGCGCATCGGTGAATATTACATGCTCATCACCGGAGTGATTTTCGGGATGTTCCTCATGGTCGGGGCAACAAACCTGCTTCTCATGTACCTGGCATTCGAGCTGACCAGTATCAGCTCCTATGCACTGGCCGGGTTTACCAAGTCGCTTCGCAGGTCGGCGGAAGCATCCATGAAATACATCATTTTCGGTGCGGTTTCCTCCGGATTCCTTATTTACGGCATCTCCCTGCTGGTGGGTGTCACCGGAGCCGTGGACATCTACGGGGTGCGGGATGCCCTGCAGGCCGGCGTGGAGCAGACGACAGCGCTGTACGTTGCCGTGATCATGATCATCGTGGGATTCAGCTACAAGATCACCGCGGTTCCGTTTCATTTCTGGGCGCCTGATGTGTACGAGGGAGCGCCGGTTACCATCACCGCATTTCTTGCGACAGCATCCAAAGTGGCAGGTTTTGCCATGATGATCCGCTTTTTCCGGATCTCCTTCATGGACTCCGCTGTGCTGGCAACGCCTGCTGTTGACGGGGTGGCGGTGCTTGTTCCATGGCATCTCATCCTTGCGGCGCTTGCAGCGGTCACCATGCTGGCCGCCAATCTGATGGCATTGTGGCAGGAGAACATCAAGCGTCTGCTGGCCTACTCAAGCATAGCCCACGCGGGATTCATCCTGATGGGACTGGCCCTGGTCACCGATGAAGGCATCAGCGCCATGATGATCTATCTTGTCATTTATCTCTTCATGAACTTGGGAGCCTTCTATGTGGTGATGCTGGTTGCAAACAAGCTGAACACGGAAGCGATTGCCGATTACGAGGGACTCGGACATCGGTCACCGTTCCTCGGTGTATCCATGGCAATTTTCCTGGTAGCCCTCGCTGGATTTCCTCCCACAGCCGGATTTATCGCAAAAGTCTACATTTTCGGGGCGACCATCAGTGCCGGCATGATATGGCTGGTGGCGCTGGCCGGACTTGCAACCGTCATCTCTCTGTTCTATTATATACGCGTGGTCCGGAACATGTTCCTGGTGATGCCACAGGAATCGCAAGGGCCGGTCCGGTATGAGACCTCATCGGTCATCATACTGGTGCTGTTGCTTATTCCGGTGCTGTTGCTTGGTGTATATTTTTCACCGATCGTTAATTGGGCAAAGCATGCCGTTACCATGTTCGGAATGTAAGGCACTGCAGCGTACTAACCATTCGTTACATCAGGAAACAAGAAAAAAACATCCTGTCTTAACTTATCCTCAGTATATTCATTTTGTATATCAGTTTTCACCTTTGAATTCCAAAAAGGCACAATTATGGCACAGGCAAATGGAAAAGGAACCCATTCAACATCCGGCACGCAGGACGAGATGCAGGAAATCCTGAAGCAGGCGGAAGTGGATTATGACCGTTCACAACAGGAATTGTACCGGCCATCGACAGACGTCGTACTCTACTCGGCATGTTTCTTTGCCCGCCGCGCCTTGCATCACTACCTGTTCTATTGCTACAAAAAATACGACGGTCCGGAGGCGGACAAATCCCCCCATGACCTCACTATTCACGAAATGGCGCAATACTGTGCCAAACACGATCAGCGCGTTGGCAAGATTGATTTCGAAAGCATGCACTGCAGCAGGTCGGATGTGCTTGAGGAAGATGAAGTTTTCTTCTGCAACCATGTAGACAAGGTGAGCAGCTGCCAGAGTCTGGCCGAGCAGATGCGTGAAGTCGTCTACGGCTGAAAATCAACGGAAATCAATAAGACGCCGGTTCTTAGAAATCAAACGGAATGACGGAAGCGGCGAAATCATCTTCTTCCTCTTCCTCTTCCTCTTCCGGAATGATTTCGAGAAGTTCGACCCGAAAGATCAGTACAGCACCCGGGTGGATCCTGCTGTCGGGAGGAAAATCACCGTACCCCAGTTCCGGTGGAACGACCAGTTCATACTCCGCATCCTCTTGCATGAGCATAAGTCCCTCTGAAAAACCGGATATGACTTGGTGCAAGATAACCACAAGGGGTTCATCCTCATCGAAGGAACTGCCAATGATTTCACCAGTTATAAGCTTGGCTTCGTAATGTACACGGACCTGAGAAGTCATTACCGGGGATTCCCCTTCCCCCTCCTCCAGCACACGGTACATAAGACCGCTATCGGTTATGATTACATCGTCGCGCTGGGCATATTCTTCCAGGAATTCGATATCTGCTTCATTGTCGAATAAGGGTTCCGTCTCAAGACAGCCGCTGAACAGAAAGATGAGCAGGAAAATGGAAAGACTAATGTACTTCATATAAAGACAAATTGATAAAAGGTGCAGCTTTTGTTGATATTATGGATGTAATCCCATATTTAAAATACGCATAATGCCTTAAAAAGTTGTCATGAGATCCATCAACGGAAAAAGAACGGCTCCGGAAAAAAATTCAAAAAAACGTATTTTCCCAAATAATCCGGCACTTTCTGGAAACAGATTTCTTATGCGAATCACCTATGACAAAGTATTGCGGTTATTCCTGTCCCCGGTTCTGCTGATGGCGCTGGCATTATGCAGTCAGGCCTATGATATCACGGAGTTTCCGGACACAACGAAAACCGCTCCGCCTGGTGAAATCCATGAAAATGTTGCTGATAAGGAACATGACAGGCAGGATGGTGGCAAGGATGTCGCCGAGGATGACAAGGATAAAGAGCGTCCGTTGGATGAAGAGGATCAAGAGCTTGCGCCATACATAGATCTCACTCCCGATACGATAGGGATTTCTGCGGTGACATCAGGCATGAGCCGTTCACTCGCTGTGGCAGATATGCGGATTGAAGTAAGCATCAATAGCCGTGAACTGTATGTGTTCAGCGGCAGAGAAAAAGTAGCCACCTATCCGGTAGCAGTGGGTAAACCTGCATGGCCCACCCGTTCGGGCAACTGGGCAATTTATGAAGTGGTCTGGAACCCCTGGTGGCATCCGCCTGATGAAGAATGGGCATGGTATCGGGCAATCATGGCGCCCGGCGACCCCGATAATCCGTTGGGAAGGGCTCAGCTGATCTACGATGCACCGAGATCCATTCACGGCACCATGGAACCCTCATCCATAGGCAGGGCGGTTTCACACGGTTCCATCAGGGTCACCAATGAAGTGGCAATGAAACTCGCACGACAGGTGATGGAGTCCACCGGTATAGTCTACGAAGAGGAGTGGTATGAGGAAGTGCAAAGAGACAGAAGCAGGAACGTCCGGATCCGACTCTCAGAGCGTGTGCCTATTCGCGTTTATCCATAAATTGTGTGCCGGCATTTCAGGATGGCTGACCGGTGATGATCGTATCCTGCAGAAAAGACGTACAACTTCCGGTCGCACATCCTCAAAAGGAAAAGCGATCTGCCAGACAGACATGGGCCGGGTAATCAGACATGAGAACCGACGACAAGTAACCATAACCAGATGAGTAAATACAACGAATTCAAGCAAAGTAATTTTTTGTCGCGGTTGAGCACACTGAACGGCAAGATACTTGAACTTGGCTTTGGCGATGCGGATACGCTGTTCCATTATCATCCTGATGCAGACGTTGTTGCAATTGAGAAAAACAGAAAATGGGTGGATCTGGCCGGGAAAAAGTTAAACGCCCGCGGAATCAAACACATTCGTGTGATGTCCGGATCGGCAGAAGACCTGCCGTTCCCGGATGAGGAATTTGATTTCATCACCAGTGCCTTCATGTTGTGTTCGGTCAACTCCCAGGCCGATGCCGTCCGTGAGATGTACCGTGTGCTAAAGACCGGAGGATCCTATATAGCCCTTGAGCACACCCTGTCCAGGAACACGTTGTTCCGGGGACTGCAGAAGATGCTTGCAAAACCGGTATCCAAAATCGCTGACAATTGCCACCTCAACAGCGATCCGTTGTCTGTCATTGGAATGCAGCCGTTTCAGGTCCTGAAAGCCGAATATTTTCCATACTATCTGGAACCGCCGCTTTACATAGAAGCTAAAAAAAATGCAGGCGACAACGCGGCCTCGGTCCGTTATCAAGAAAGCAAGTGAATTGAAAAAGCAAGTGGCATAACATTACGGAGCGTAACATATGTGAGTCCCGGATGGACTGATGCGCCAGGCTCAATGTGGTGATCTGATCGCATGCAACGGTATCCATCCCATTACCTGAAAGAAAATTAACAGATATGCTTTGGCGAAACACCAATAACAGGGATCTACCGGACTATGTAGGCGGACAGGAGTGGCTGGTTCCGGACGATGAGTTTGTGCCGGCCTATCTCAAACTTTATGAGCAGGATCCCGATTCGTTCCGGGAGCGAAGGGACAAAGCTTACGAGCTTCTTGCATCATGTACCGCGTGTCCGCGAATGTGCAGAGTCAACCGCCTTGAAAATGAATACGG
>SKYW01000067.1 GCA_007127695.1 Balneolales bacterium
CATAGGTGAATACCTTGTCCACCAGTTTTTTGGCTTCCGGCGAGCCGATATCCTTGTTTTGCAGCAGGCAGCGTACGATGAGTCCGCCCATGGAGTGCGCCACCAAATGGACCCGGAACCGGTCGCGTTCTTCCGCGTCATCACCGCACACCTGTTCCCTTGTCTTCAGGATCAGCCGGCTGAGACCCTCTGCGGCCTCTTCGATGGTAGGCGCACCTTCCCCGGTACCGATATCACGGTCGGCCTGCTCATAATAGCGGTGGATGATGACGCTTTTCGGGGGGATGCGTCCCTCGTTTTCAACGCCATCGGTATAGTTGTCCACGTAACCGTACTCTTTCATCAAGCGGATGAGCGGCGATTCGAAGATATGGCGGACCACCTCGCCGTCCCACTCCTGGCGGATTTTCGTGCTGCCGAGGTTGAACCCCATGTAGGGGGTGGCAACGGTTTCTTCGATGGCCGATTGGGTCATGGCGAAGCCGCGGACGTAGATGATCGGGTAGAAGGGAGTTTTGATTCGGTTCATGGCGTTGGATGTCAGGGTTCGGGTTTGAATTTATATTTAGATTTGGATTTGGATTTGGACTGAAAATCAGAAACAGGTCCGGCAGGATATTCTGAAGAAGCTGCTTGTGGATGGATCTTTGACTTGCCGGGTAATGCGACGGGAAAGGGCAAAAACGGCCTTTTTTGAACGGTTAGCGGGAATAGGGAAGTCGCAATCCGAGTAAGAAAGAGCGGTCGGATGTAACCAGCGGGGCGATGCGTCCGCCGGAATGCCGCACAAACAGGTCGATCCGGCCCGGACCGTCGCGGCCCTGCCACCGGATGGCCCGTGAGAGGTCGGCTGTCCAGCCAAAGCGCGAATCAAGTCCCTCGTCACGGAACGCTGCGGGCTGTCCGGAGTCGTGCGTGAACTGGAATCCGCCGGCAAGCGTGAAGCCGGACAGGCCCAGGGTTCCCAGATCCAGCTGGTGGCGGTAGACAATGCGCAGGCGGCGGAAATGGTCGGCCGTTTCCCCGCCTGTTTCCGCAACCGGTCCATCAGAAACACGGAACACGCCCTCGTACATGAGATGCGCGGTGGGCATCCATCCGCTCCATCCCGTGCGGGAGAGGTTAAGGAGCCGCAATCCGGCTCCGGCCGTGGCAAATACGTCATCGAACGACTGACCGGTTTCCGCTCCGGTTTCAAGAGTGAGGGCCGCGCGGTAGTGATAACGCACGTCGCCGATCCGCCAGCGGGGAGGCGGTGAGTCATCGATGAACAGGTCGGTCGGTATGTCATCTGGTGGATGCGGAATCAGCTCGAATCCGGCATCCAGATGAAACCGCGCCGTGAGCGGCTGCTGGTTCAGATCTCCATTCAGAAGCCAGGAGCCATTGCTTTGAAAATGAAAGCTTCCATCACTTGCCAGGATGCCGGATCTCAGGCTACGCCGGTCCAGCACGGACAGCAGTCGGCTGACTTCGAGATCCCAGGCGGCTCCGGCGGTAACACGGGAGAAGTCATCGGAAGCAACCACCACCGGAACATCGAGGGCAAAGCGGGTGGTGTAGGGAGAGATCCGGTCTTCCTCGTTTTGGAATGCCGGGAGGGAAGAGGGGAATGCCTGCAGCGGAAGAATCAGAGTCAGAGTCAGGAACATGGTCAGGAACGGGGTCAGGAACAGGGTCTGGACCGGGGTCAGGAACAGGGTCTGGACCGGGGTCTGGACCGGGAGCAGAAAATGCCGTGCCCTTATCCGGATCCCGGTTTGCCGGGGCGCCGTCTTGCAGAATTGGCTGTGGCTCATGTTTCGATCTCCAGTTCAGGTTTCACCCGGAAGAAGAGCTCCAGGACTTCGGCAATCTTCGGAACGGTCGCGGAGGGGTCGGCACAGGCACCCACCATCTTCCTCAGGTAGGCAGTATCGCTTGTTTCTTTCTTTTCAAAAGAGGGAATCGCGGAAAACCAGACGTGAACCCGGTTGGAAAAACTGCGGATGGCATGGTTGCGGTCTGTCTGATCGCCAAGCGGGTCGCTGTGGAAGGTCAGCTCACCGACGGGCAGCCGTCCGACCGTCTCAAAAAGTTCGACAGGCGCATCACCCTGCTCCTGCAGCAGCCGCTTCATGCGTTCGCTCAGGTACGCCGGATGCCGGTTGTTCCACAGAAAATTGAAGAGGGCCGTGTGGATGCGGTTGTTGCTGTCCCAGGCGGGACCATCAGTGGATGCCTGTCCGTCAGTACCGCGGATCGAGGCGCCGTCTGGATGATCGCGTAGCCATGCGGCAGGTCTGCCCTGGACGGCCCGGGCATGATGGGCGGACAGCCATTTGATGTGGCGGATAATGTTGGCTTCGGCGGCATGGCCATGCAATGGCAATCCCAGAAACGCCGCCGGGTTGTGATGCGAAATACGGGTGAAAAGCTCATCACCAAGAAGTGTGTGAAACGCATCGGAATAGTCGGAATCAGTGGCCTCCATACGCAGCAGATGGTAATCCGTGCCCCACAGTACATGGTCGCGGTAGCGGTCGTCCGAAAGCACGGAAAGCAGGTTTTTCCGATAGTTTTTTTCCTGTTCCGGGTCCCGGTGCTGCTCGGTGTGGAATGAAATGTCGGCATACACACGTCCCGGATAGCGCTCCATGAGTTCGAGGATGGCAACAGCCCAGCTGTCCAGCGGGAGTTCGGCAGCGGTCCAGACCGGTTTGCCATCCTGCGACTGTCCCCCGAAATGGGCGAAACAGACCTTCAGAGTGGGGTGGGTGTCCAGCACGGAAATCCACTCACGCGGATTGCAGTGCTGCGAATCATTCCGGCTTTTACGAAACCCGCTGTCGTTGCAATGGAGCAATACGGGAACCGACTCCCTTTCACAATAGCGAAGCGTATCCTCCATGATACTTCCGTGCACCGGATGTCCAAGAGAGGGATAGAGTTTCAGGCCGATGCATGCGCCGCTGTGAAGGGCCTCGCGCATCACGTGGAAGCTGTCCTTGCGCACAGGATTCACTTTGGCAAACGGGAGGATGCGTCCGGGATACCGCAACGCCTGCCGCTTTGTATCCTCAAGCTGCTTCAGGAAAAGCGTCCGCTCACGCTTGCCGGCTTTCCTGTCGATGATATCCATGGGCAGGACCACGGTCACGTCGTCGTCGTCCATGTGCGTGACGAGGTCGTCGGTGACGTCGTCGATACGTTTCATGAAGCCGATACGGAGCCATTCGAAGGCATTGATCACGTCGGGAGATGAGGCCTGGTGCCGGTCGATGAGGGTTGCTTCCAGCAGGCTTGTCAGAGCAGCGGTTGTCTCGGAAGAGGGCGGGAGATCAAGATGGTGGTCGAAAAAAGTTCGCAGTTGCCGGGGTATGAGCCGGTTGAAAAAACGGGTGCCGCGGATTGTCCGGTGGAAGTCATCGAACGAGATGTCGCCCGGACGGCTTTTGCGACGGGAGCGCAGGTAGGAGAGGAGGGCGTCCCGGAGCGGCTCCGGCAGATTTCGTCCGGTCAGCCGGTGCGACAGCAGCAGGATGGTCTCCTTTGTCAGTATGGATGGAAAGTTGAATACGTGGGCATGGACATTGATTTTCATGTGTTTGCATTTTCTGATTCATAATGTCACATGGAGCATCCATGGATGTAATCATGTGCCTGAGTGTCCGAAATATCGGCCATGGATGTTTCATGTGTTTACATTTTCTGATTCATAATGTCACATGGAGCATCCATGGATGTAATCATGTGCCTGAGTGTCCGAAATATCGGCCATGGATGTTTCATCTGTTTACATCAATTTAGATTCATCTGGTCAGAATGATCTCACATGACAGGATACAATCATGCTCATGTGTGTCAGCCGGAGGCTGTCATGTTCGGTTCATGGAATTCCGGAGTCTGGGTGTCAGAAAACAATGTGACGTGCGCAACAATTGCGGTACAGGACAAGTGTGCAGCACTGCAGCTCATGCCGTTCGGAAGCCGGGTTACAACCCGATTGTGCTGCCCGTATCACAAATCCAGTAATAATAGGAGTTTCTGCAGGATGTTTTGTTACAGGAAAAGATTTCGGACCTCATTTTCCGGTAAGCTGGCGAAGAAACTCTTCACGGACATCACTCCCGGCGTCCCGGAAGTTGAGGAAGGGGACGTGGCGGTCGGGTTGGGTCGTGTCGGCCCGGATTCCCCAGAGCGGTGTGAGTCCGTTGGGGATCATGGAGTAGCGGGCATCGCCAATGATATCGGGCTTGTCAGGATGGCGCGTCAGGTAGCCATCGGAAAAGCGCTGGAAGCGAAGGATGTCGTCATACAAAGTGGTCCCTTTCCACCGGGCGAAGTCCCGTCCGGGGATGATCAGCGGCGCGGCGTCACCCGTGTAGATTTGCTGCGGACTGAAAATACCGGATCGGACCGCATCCACATGGACCGTGTCG
>SKYW01000245.1 GCA_007127695.1 Balneolales bacterium
AAAGGTGCGAAGGTAAATGCTCGGGATAATTGGAAAAGGACACCGCTACATGAGGCAGTCATTAAGGACTCTAAAGAAGTAGCGGAATTACTCATAGCCAAAGGCGCTGATATAAATGAACAAGATGATCATGGCTTTACCCCGATTTTTTTTGTTAATAGCATTGAAATGGTTGATTTATTATTAGCAACGGGTGCTGATATTAACGCAAAAGATCGCAATCAAGAGCCGTTGCTTTTTAGTCTAAGCTACTCAGATAAAAATTTTGATATAGTTAAGCACCTGATTTCAAAGGGAGCCGACATAAAGGTATATGACAATGATGGAAACTCGCTTCTTTCAAGGGGTGATGGGGACAATATTCAAATCCTTTCCTATTTACTAAACAAAGGGCTTGATATAGAAAAGTCGAATGATTTGGGTGAAACGCCACTTTTCTTATCTATAGGGGCTTCGTATAAAATATTAGAATTATTTATTTCACATGGAGCGGATGTAAATGCAACGAACAAAAAAGGCCAAACACCACTTTTTTACTGTGTAAATCGCTGGTTAAAAGAAGCAGAAACCTTGATGGAACATGGGGCTGATCCCAACATTTCTGACAACCAGGGAAAGACACCACTTCATTACTTAATGGAGAACGATCAGTTTGATTCCAAAGATGCAGAATTTTGGTTAAAGAAAGGGGCTAACCCCAACGCCATTGACCGAAAAGGGAAAACGCCTATCCATTACCTGGCGAACAACAGAAGACATGAGTTAACTTTAGAAGTGACAGAAACCCTTTTAGAACATGGCGCAGAACCTGATGTTAAAGATTATCAGGGCAAATCTGCGCTTCATCATTTTTCAGAGCAGGGTCGTCTCAATCCGACTCTTATAGAATTATTTTCCAACATTGATGCGGATTTAAATGCGAAAGATAAAAATGGTGAAACCCCTCTTTTCAAATACGTTGCTTACATCTCAGATCAACGGAGTTGGACGCTTCCCACAATTGATTCCAGACATGAATTCGATGAAACGATCAAATTTTTAATCCGCAATGGGGCAGACATTAACGCAGCTGATAAAAGAGACTTTACTGCACTTACATTGGCTTTGCTTAACGGTCAGAAATATTTATTAGAAGTACTAATAAAGAATGGTGCAGAGGTTAATGTCAAAGATGCAGAAGGAAATAATTTGGTTCACCTGATCTGCAAGAAACCGAAAAGTTATGAAGCAGTCGATATGCTAATCAAATTATTAGACTTCGGCGCTGACATAAATGCAAAAAACTGCCATGATGAAACACCGCTTTATGCAGCGCTTCGAAATTTTGCTACGGAGTCCTTTATTGAATTATTGATTATTCATGGAGCTGATGCAAATTCAGCGGATATCGGCCGCTATCTTGAAAACCATACCCTGATAAATTCAAAATATTACCACACGGTTGTTCCCCTGTTGATCGAAAATGGAGCCGACTTAAATCGGGTGCCCAAACTCCAAAAATACCGGGTTAATTTAAATCTTGAGGACAGGAAGGTAAAAAATCGAAAAAGCGGAATTGCAAAATCTGCAGCTAAAAAAAATCTTATTCATGAGATTGTAAAGAGTATAATTCGCAGTAAAGAAAACGAACAATCATGAACCCCCTCGAACAAGCCATCCGCGAATACAACATCAACCAGCTTCGCCTGCTGCTGGACCTGGGGTATGATGTGAATGAGAAAACAGAGGATGGAGACACACCACTACATTTGGCAGCAGCAGAAAATCAGTTGGAAATTGTAGTCTTGCTCTTATCTAAAGGAGCTGACGTAAATCTTGAAAATAATCTCGGCGAATCGGCATTATTTCATACGGCAATGCATGATTCCGCCAAAATTGCTGAACTATTGATCAGTGCAGGAGCGCAAATTGAAAAAAAGGATGTAAATGGACGTACACCACTTTTTGAAGCAGCAGTCAAAGATGCGGTAAATGTTGCCAATTGCCTAATAAAAGCTGGAGCAGATGTAAATACGCATGATCAGAATAGAAAGACTCCAATTTTTATTTGCGGACCAAGGGTCACTGATTTATTAATCGAACACAAAGCAAATGTAAATATAGCAGATCAGCATGGGCGCACACCCATTTTCTATGCTGTATTTGAAGCCATAGACAAATTGGAGACAGTTGAATGTTTACTTAATGCAGGGGCGGATATTAACAAGAAAGATGCATTCGGGAACACAGCAATTTTTTGGTTTAATTACGACACAGATGTTCTGGTATTTAAGACGCTGATAAAACATGGTGCCAGGGTTAATGAAGTGAATAACGAAGGAAAAACAGCCCTGCATGAAGCTGTAGGATATGACTGGGTTGAAATAGCTGATATTTTGATACAAAATGGTGCCAGAGTTTCTGTAAGGGATAATAGCGGCCAGACCCCTTTATTTGATGCAATTAGAGAAGATTCAAAAGCGTGCATCTCGTTGCTGATTTCCAAAAAGGCAAATATTAACACCAAGAATATTCTTGGAGAATCCCTGCTGCATATTTCCGTAGAAAACAAGGCATACGATGTGATCGATTTGCTTTTGTCAAAAGGAATTAATCCAAATCATAAAAATTTTTATGGGTCCACGGTTTTGTTCAATGCTGTTCGCCAGAATGATGATAAGCTGGTAAAGAAACTGATTGAACATGGAATCAATGTTAATCACAAAGATAACCAAGGTGAAAATGCCTTACATGAAGCTATAATGCGAAACCTGCCAAATATAGTTCAGCTTTTGCTTGACCACGGCGCAAGAGTAGACGAAAAGACAGGTTCAGGTTTGTCAACATTGGATTTAGCAGTAGCACACGATGCGGTTGATGTGGCTAAGGTACTGTTCAATAATAGTTCTGAAAAAACCTTTTCCAAATCGGCGATATCGTCAGCCTTATATCATGCCATTGACAGCAACAGTACAAAAATCTGTGAGTTTTTACTGCACAAAAATTTCGGGATGGGTACGAAAGATGGGAACCCGGACATTCCATTGGAATATGTCGTAAAACATACGGGCAAGGACATCATACAATTGTTTTTAAAATATGGTGCGAAAGTTGATACAAAAGATGGTTACGGAAGAACGGCGCTACACGAAGCAATTAGAAAAAAACATGACATCGATCTCTTCGCAACGCTTCTGGCACATAGCAATGAAATAGATGCTAAAGATAACGAAGGTCAGACCCCGCTTTTTTTTGCAATTCAGATGGATAGTATAAAGCATGTTGATCTGTTAATTGCAAAAGGGGCTTCTCTGAACGTAACTGATATTCATAATAGAAATCCATTCTCCCTGGCGGTATTAAATAATGCCAAGAGGGTGGTCCTGTTTTTGCTGGAACATAAGAGTATCAGAAAGGAGCAAAAGGAAGAAATGCTGAAACATGCGAAGGAGCATAAAAAAATCACAACTACTCAATTAATAGAAGATTATATCAAAAGAGTTAATGAATCGTGACAGTATTAGATCCAATGACCCAATGACCCCCTCGAACAAGCCATCCGTAACTATCTATGGCATCCCTCTACCCGGTCTTTTGCGCCATGAAATCATAATTCTGCAAAAAGTTCACCCGGGATCAATTCAATCCGATACAAAGTACGCGAAGCGAAATAGGGGGCATCTTCCCCCGGGATGGGCGGTCAGCTTGTCCGGAATAATCAGGGTTGGATGAGTAACGGATTATTCATCCATTTTTTTGATACGGATACGGATTTCCACTTCAATTCCCGATTCGGTGATCACTGCGGAGTGGAGGGCTTCGTATCCACCTTCCCCCGGCCTGGTTATTAAGTCGGCGAATTTGTCATAAACTGTGGTAAACGCTCTATCCAGAAGGGAATTGACCCGCCGGCAGTCATCCCGCGTATGGTGTTCAGCCAAGATGATCTCAATTTTGAACTGACCAAAAATCGATTCGAAGCTCTTTTTTTGTATCACCATGTCTCGGTACCATGAATGCACATTTCGTGGCCAGCCTCGCAATGTACAGTGAAGTCCGGTTTGTTCCAGCACCGTCTGTACCGGTTCCAGGAATTCGCGGACAAATAATTCAGATATAGCCTTTTTCTCCCCAAGCTTGCGAACGATAAATTTGTACCCTACAGGATCGGTTGCCTTGAAACCAAGATCTTCAAGTTCCTTAGCCACCGTCTCCAATTGTATTTTTGCGGCCATTGGGGCAAGTGTGTCCATGGCAGTTTTGCCAATGTCGATCCGACGCTGTACAGGTATTTGCGGGAGCGTTTGCAAAAGGAATAGCCGATGAGCAAGGAAAATGTGGATATTCCTCAGATCCTCTGCAGTATAGTTCAGCAAGTCAGCGAGGTCTTCGGACCGCTCAATCCGCTCAAGTTCGTATAAAT
>SKYW01000267.1 GCA_007127695.1 Balneolales bacterium
CTCAGCAATTGACAAATCTCTGAGTTCGTGTGCTTTCATACGTTTCTGCGTTACTTGCCTTCGTAGTTCCGGCGCATAACAAATTTGGTTTTGATCGGAAGTTTAAATGCCGCAAGGCGCAGGGCTTCCCTTGCCAGCGATTCGGTGACACCGGTTATTTCAAACAGGATTCGACCCGGTTCCACTACGGCCACGAAATGGTCGGGGGCGCCTTTTCCTTTACCCATTCGGGTTTCCGCTGCTTTCTTAGTGATGGGTTTGTCCGGGAATATGCGGATCCAGGTCTGCCCTTCACGCTGAAGCCGGCGTGTAATTGCCACACGACAAGCTTCAATCTGACGGGAAGTGATGAACTTGGCTTCAATTGCTTTCAAACCAAAGTCACCAAAGGCCAGCTGATGTCCGCGACCGGACATTTTTTTCATCCGGCCCCGCTGAACCTTTCTACGTTTTACTCTTTTGGGTTCTAACATGATTGAAATCTGTTTAAATCGTTTTTAAATCAGCTCTTCTTCCTGCGTCGCTGGCCACCGCGGGAGCGCTTTGAACGACGTTTTTCCTGTTGTACATCTGCTTCGGGCTTCGCCGTGACGGCACTTGGAGTGAGATCCACATCACCGATGATCTCGCCTTTGAATATCCAGACCTTGACGCCGATACTGCCGTAGATGGTTTGCGCCGTAGCTGTCGCATAATCAATATCAGCCCGGAACGTATGCAGCGGAACGCGTCCTTCCTTGTACTGTTCGTTACGTGCCATTTCAGCTCCACCGAGCCGGCCTGAGCATTTAACCTTGATTCCCTCGGAACCCATTCTCATGGCGGATGCGATGGATGTTTTCATGGCACGCCGGAATGAAATACGGGACTCAAGCTGCTGTGCGATATTCTGAGCCACCAGGTTTGCGTCCACTTCCGGACGTTTGATTTCGCTGATGTTGATCTGCACGTCTTTGCTGGTCACTTTGCGCAGCTCTTCACGCAACAGTTCGACCTGCTCGCCGCCTTTTCCGATGATCACACCTGGACGGCTGGTCATGAGTGTGAGAAGCACCCTTTTCGGGGTCCTTTCAATGATTACACGTGACAGGCCGCCATTGCGCAAACGGGCATGCAGGTAGTTTCTGAGCTGCTCGTCTTCCCTGAGGTTTTCCTGAACCTGTTCTTCCGAATACCAGTTCGAATCCCATCCACGGATGATACCCAGTCTTTGAGCTATAGGATTTACTTTCTGTCCCAAATCTTATTCCTCGTTTGCTTGGTTTTCGTCTTCAAGTTCTGCATTCTTTTTCGTAACCAGTACCGATATATGGCTGGTACGTTTCCGAATGGGGTGTGCTCTTCCCATGGGTGCCGGCTGGATACGCTTGAGGGTCGGGCCCTCATCCACCATTATCTCTCTTACTAAGAGATCCTCGTTATCCAGCGGTTCATCTTCAAAGCGATCCCTGAGGTTAGCTGCGGCGGATCCGATGACTTTGGATACGACCTGGGCTGCACGCTTGTTCACAAACTTCAATTTGGTTATCGCAATATCAACCTGTTCTCCCCTTACAAGATCCGCTACGAGGCGAACCTTCCTGGGGGATATACGGATATACCGTTGAACAGCCTTTGCTTCGTATGTGACTGTATCTTCCATTATCTGTTATTTTTTTTCACCTTTTTTGGCGGGGTGCCCTTTGAAAATCCTGGTTGGTGAAAACTCACCGAGTTTGTGTCCAACCATATTTTCTGTTACATAAACCGGTATGAATTGTTTGCCATTATGCACCGCGAAGGTGAGTCCGACAAAATCCGGTGATATCATGGAACTGCGGGACCATGTCTTAATGACTTTTTTGCTCCCGGTATCGTTGGCCTTGTCGACTTTCCTTTGGAGCTTGTAGTGAATGTGGGGGCCTTTTTTAAGAGATCTTGGCATACCGAATTACTGTTTTTGGTTCTTTCTGCGTACAATAAACTTGGAAGAAAGCTTTTTCTTCTTTCTTGTTTTGTAACCTTTGGCAATCTGTCCCCAGGGTGAACGCGGATGTCCACCGGACGACCGGCCTTCTCCACCACCCATCGGGTGATCCACCGGGTTCATGACGGTTCCGCGAACGGTCGGCCTGATCCCTTTCCATCGGTTCCTTCCTGCTTTTCCCATGGTGACATTGAAGTGGTCCGGGTTACTGACCACACCTACGGTCGCCCTGCATTTGCCATTGACCATTCGGATTTCACCGGAGGGCATCTTCAGCGTTACATTTTTCGGGGTCTTGGCAATTACCTGTGCACTGGCTCCAGCGCTTCGTACCATTTTGCCACCATTTCCGGGCTGGTATTCGATATTATGCACAGTGGTGCCCAAAGGCATGTTTTCAAGCGGCATGGCATTGCCCGTATCAGGAGCAACGGAATTGCCACTGATGATCTGGTCGCCCACTTTCAGCTTGTCAGGCGCCACAATGTATCTCTTTTCACCATCGGCATAGGCAACAAGCGCAATTCTTGCCGTTCTGTTGGGATCATACTCAATGGTTTTCACCGTGGCGGGAACATCAAACTTGTCCCGCTTGAAATCAATGATGCGATAGCGTTTTTTGTGGCCGCCACCAATATGGCGCACGGTCATTTTACCCCTGTGATTGCGTCCACCGGTGCGGTGCAGTTTGACGATCAGGGATCTTTCCGGCTGGTCTGTAGTTACATCCGAAAAATCGGGCGCAATTCTGTGCCGTGTACCTGGGGTAATGGGTTTGAGCTTTTTTGTAGCCATGCTGTTATACCTTAAATTTCAGTAAAGAAGTCGATTTCCTGACCCTTCTTGATAGAGATGATCGCTTTCTTTGTGGCATTGGTCCGGCCGGCAATGTAACCACGACGGGTGTTGCGGCCTTTCGGCTTGCCAGGATTGATCATGGTATTGATACCGGTTACAGTTACCTCCGGATACAATTCTTCAACTGCTTTTTTGATCTCGGGTTTCGTTGCCCTGCGATCCACCTCAAAAGCGTATTTGTTCTCTTTCTCCTGGATGCCTGTAAGCTTTTCCGTTATCAGAGGTTTGATTAAGACTCTTTTCATGCTTCTGCCTCCAGTGCCTTTCCTTTAAAACTTTCTTCGAGCTGTTTGACACCACTCTCCTCGAAAACGATGACATCGGCATTCAGGATGTGGTATGTTGCCGGATTGCTGGCTTCCATCACACTCACACCGGGAATGTTGCGACAGGACTTGTAAACCTTATCCTTCGTACCTCCGGTAAGCAGAAGCACTTTTTTGTCCTCAAATTTGAGAGCCCGCAAAATGTCAAGGGCCGAACTTGTTTTCGGAGTGTCAAAATCGAAATCCTCGACCACGGTAACGGCTTTGTCCTGCAATTTGTAGACAAGGGCTGAAAGACGAGCCTGACGCCTCATTTTCTTGGTGAGCCGGACAGAGTAATCACGCGGTTTGGGTCCGAAAACGGTGCCGCCACCTTTAAGGAGGGGGGAACGAATGGTGCCGCGTCGGGCCATTCCTGTACCTTTCTGACGATAAGCCTTGCGGCCTCCTCCACGTACTTCAGACCGGCCCTTCGTGCTGGCATTTCCTTTACGCTGGTTGGACAGGTAGGAACGAACGTCCTCGTATATTACATGATCGTTTGGCTCGATCCCGAATACAGCATCGTCCAGTTCGACCTGCCGGCCGCTATCTGAACCATCTGTTTTTAAAACTTTGATTTTCATAGCAAAGAGCTGTTGGAATTATGCGTGGTTAAATACTGCTACGGCGCGGTTTTTCGGACCGGGAATGGCACCTTTAATAAGCATCAGGTTGGATTCCGGTATGATCTTAACCACTTCAAGCCTTTTGATCATGACCCGGTGGTTCCCTGTTTGTCCACCCATCCGCATTCCCTTGAATACTTTGGACGGATCAGAGGACTGCCCGATAGACCCGGGTGCTCTTTCCCGGTTGTGCTGCCCGTGGGTCCGGCCGCCTACACCGGAAAAACCGTGCCGTTTAACGACACCCTGAAAACCTTTCCCCTTTGAAATCCCGACCACGTCCACGTAGGTCTTCTCAAGGAATACATCTTCTACTCGAAGCGTATCCCCCAGTTTCGCTCCTTCCGGTACGAAATCGCGGAATTCACGTACGTACCGCTTCGGGGAGGTGTTAGCTTTTGCAAAATGACCTTTCAGTGCTTTGCTTACCAGCTTTTCACGCTTGTCAAAGCTGGCCACCTGAACGGCATCATATCCGTCCATGTTCATCGATTTGATTTGCGTGATTACGCAAGGTTCAATCTCGACCACTGTGATCGGGACATTTTTGCCATTTTCGTCGAACATGTTGGTCATTCCGACTTTTTTTCCAATTAATCCAGTCATCTCGGTAGGGAACTGATTTCCTGATTACA
>SKYW01000291.1 GCA_007127695.1 Balneolales bacterium
CCGCCTTTTTCAGACCATCTTCAACGATAGTAAGCTCTTCGGGGTCAAAGGGTGACAGGACGTAGTCCGACTGTTTTCCGCGCGGGTAGTTTTTGTCTATCCCGAAGCGCAGCCGGGGGAATTGATCGGTGCCGAGATGGTCAATGATACTCTGGATTCCGTTGTGGCCGCCGGCACTGCCATCTTTACGCAACCGGATCTTCCCGGTTGGAAGGTTGACATCGTCGTAACACACCAGGATATCGGAGGGAAGATAACGGAATATGCGGCAGGCCCTCAGTACGGCCTTGCCGCTGTTGTTCATGAACGTGGCGGGCTGGATGAGAATGGTTTTGGTACCCTTGAAACGACCGACACCTATGGTGAAGGGCTCGTCGCTCTGTTCCATACTTGCAGAGATATCACCGGCAAGCCGTTCAACAATCATAAAACCGATATTGTGCCGGGTATCCCGGTATTCCTCCCCTATGTTACCCAACCCCACGATAAGCGGCATAACGGAGATCGTTAGTTGTTACTTTCCTCTTTGGAGGCAGCATCGCCTTTGCCTTCCGATGATTCGGTTCCTTCTGCTCCTTCTTCACCCTCTTCACCTTCAGCTCCCTCTTCCTCAAGACCGAGAAGCTCGGCAAGACCACCTTTCGGCGGACGGATTACGGCAATGGTCCGGTAGGATGCCCGCAGTGGAGTGATACCTTCCAGGTCGATCGCATGCACATCAATGGTATCACCAATGTTGAGATGTGATATGTCAAGGACAATTTCGGAGGGGATATCTTTTGGGAGACACTGGACCTGAATCTTTCGCAAAGGCTGGTAGAGGCGTCCACCCTCGGCCAAACCATGCGGCGTCCCGGCGAGACGGATTGGTATGGTGATGGTCACGGGTGTTTTTTCTTCCAGTGCAAACAGGTCCACATGAAGCGGCCGATCCGTCACGGGATGATATTCCACCGACTGAAGCAGTGTCTTATACTCTTTCCCCTCATGCACCAGTTGTATAATGTTGGTTTTATTGGACTTGAGCACCTTTTCCAGCTCAAGTTCAGGGATGGTGACGTGAAGGTTTTTGTCAAGTTTGGGACCGTAGGCAACCGTAGGCACCAGGAAGTTGTTCCGCAAATTTTTCAGTGCAGATTTGCCTTTTGGTCGATCTGTTGCTTCTACAGTTACGATATTGGGTTTTTCCATGATTCAGAAAACACTTAAGGGTTAATCATCAAACAGGGTACTAATCGAGTCGTCGGTGTAAATCCGGCGAATTGATTCGGCAAACAGGCCCGCAACGCTCAGGACCGTGATTTTTTCCGATGGTTTTTTCAGCGGGACGGTATCCGTGACCAGAAATCTGTCAATCGGGGAATCCTCAATCCGCTGATATGCCGGTCCCGAAAGTATCGGGTGGGTGCTGGATGCCATGATTTGTCTGGCACCGCGCTCCTTGAGGGCCACGGCTGCATTGGTAATGGTTCCCGCAGTATCGATAAGATCATCCACCAGTAAAATGTTCTTGCTGTCCACTTCACCAATGATGTTCATCACTTCTGCTACATTTTGAGTGGGTCGCCGCTTGTCGACAAATGCCAGTCCTGCATTCAGGCGCTTGGAGTAGGAGCGGGCCATTTTGAGACTTCCGACATCCGGCGCAACAACAACCAGATCCTCAATAGGATTGCTGCGGAAGTATTCGACAAATATGGAACTGGCATACAGGTGATCCAGGGGGATGTCAAAAAAGCCCTGGATCTGAGGTGCATGCAAGTCCATGGTGAGTACTCGGTCGGCACCTGCCTCGGACAGCAGATTGGCAAACAGCTTGGAAGCGATGGATACGCGGGGCTGGTCCTTGCGGTCCTGACGTGCATACCCGAAATAGGGGATGACCGCGGTGACCCGATCGGCCGAAGCACGCTTGGCGGCATCGATCAACAGCAGAAGCTCAATGATATTGTCGCCCGGAGGCGGAGTGGACTGTACGATGAACACGTCCGCGCCACGGATGCTCTGCTGATATTTCACATACAGCTCCCCGTCAGAAAAGGACTTGATGGTGACCGCCCCCAACTTGGTCCCGTATTTTTCGGCAATGGCACGCGCGAGCGCCAGGTTGCTCCTGCCGGCAAATATGGCTAGTGGCTTGTCCAAGATGGATACACAACGGCTTTAGACGGTGAATACTAAAAAAAGGATGGAACCTGAAAGGTCATCCTTTTAATTCTGAAGTACGGGAACCGGGTAGTGACAGTTGCCCGGGGAGGATTCGAACCCCCACATACAGGACCAAAACCTGCTGTCCTACCCTTAGACGACCGGGCAATTTATTCTGTTTTGTAACAGACCCTGAATTTATGGAATGTTGGGTTTTTAGTCAAGTCTGAACAAAGTACTTCATGATATTGCATTCATAGCACTTCTTTCTGCTGCAAAAATATTTAAAATGATATAATATCGCCAGCCGGTTGTAGTGATTCCCGGGGGGAAATCCGCCGTTTTGAAGGATTTTTTTGACATTGGAAGGCAGTGGGACGCGCTGCTTCCTCCAAAGGAGCAAAGCCTGCCGGATCAGATGCCTGTGATGGAGCCAGCGACCCAGCAGGTATACTGATGGAATAATTACATTGTAAAACAGGATATCCCTGCGCTGTTTTCCGGTAGCAGGATAAACTTCCGCCTCACAGGCCGTTTCCCAAAGTGCTGATGCGGGTTGCTTCCACCATGCGGATACGGGATGGCAGTACAGGCGGATGGACAGTTGGACCGCCTGCGGTATCCGGACATCAGGCCGGTTTGCGGGCCGTGAAGCACTGAAGTCCCAGTCCGTGCGTTTCATGGCGCCGGTGCGACCGGCAACAAGGCCTGCATCCACAAGAAGCAGCTGGCTTATGTCCCGGATCTTCTTTTGGATGCGCTCCGGAGAAAGGGACTGCAATGTCAGTCCTGACTCCTGATGTTGCACCTTGTCCAGAAAAATTCCGGCAAGGCGGAGCATGGGTTCCTGGTTTTTATGGTAGCCCAAACCCTGGAAAATGCCCCGGATCACCATCACCTGCCAACCGGCAGAGATCGGGGTTTCGGCTGGAAAAAGATCGCGCATCCGGTTCAGCCGATGGCGCAGGTATTTTTTGTCCCAAAGCCCCATGATGCTGTCGAATGTCCGTGCCGGCAATTCCGGAACGAGGCCGGAACATGGCAGTGATACGGGACGATGCCATTTGCGCCAGAGCCTGGAGAGGGATGGCGGCAAACAGGACCGGAGCTCAAGTGTCGGTACCCGGTGACCGTCGCTGGCAGCGACATTGCGTTTGTACAGATCGTCATGAACCACCACATGAAGGATGACCCGCTCGTAGCGGGAATCCCGCTGATGACCATGCCGGTACCACTCTGATGCCGTTTTGTGAAGTTCCACATCACCGCAAAACAGGATACCGTCCACCCGGATCCGGGAATAACGATAATCGGCTCCATCTCCATCGTTCCGATAACCGGGATGGATGACATGGACCGGTTTCCCACAGGTAGTCCGCAGGCCCTTCTGAGCAAAATGCAGGTTTTGCCAGAGAAAATGGAAAAAATCCTCTCGAATAATATCCATCAGATTTTGTTACTTGTTATATTGCATCAGTTATGTGTACATTAGACTTGGTAAAGAATCTGTTAAAGTTCCGGTATATACTGGATTTGTGACGAATGAAATCATTACAAAACATTTCACTCCTTTTTGTTGCAGTGCTGATCTCAGCGTTGCCGGCAACGGCACAGACTCATGAGAACCTTGAAGACTACGGTGCCCGGGAGGAAGGGGTCCATACTGTCGTCATAGAATGGGAAGTGCGCGATGTGAGTCTGCTGTCATCCTATATGCTTGAGCGAAGTGTCACAGGCAGCTCCAGCGACTTTCAAAATTTCAACATGTCCAGCTGTCTCCAGAACGGAAACAGGTTCCAGTGTACTGACAAGGACCTTTTCAAGGGATCATCGGACCAGGCTGCAGCCACTGGCAGTGTCTCTTACAGGTTGCGTGTCACCCATCCCGACGGCACCCCGCACATCTATTTCCAGACCACTGTCGAGTATACGACCAATGCCGTTCGCCGGACCTGGGGAAGTATCAAATCCATGTTTCAATAAGTGACCGTGTCCGAACCCGATGCAAACAGGCACCTTTTGATGAGTCCGGCCCGCATCGAACGGACCATCACCCGAATTGCCTACCAGATATTTGAAGACACCAGGGGATCCGACCAGCTGCTGATCCTGGGAATCCATGAAAGAGGGTATCATCTCGCAGTGATGCTGGCCGATAAACTGTCGGAAATATACCATACGAAAATCAAGGTGTATCAAGTGCGGGTAAAGGAATATGCACAGGGTTCCGCGCCAG
>SKYW01000206.1 GCA_007127695.1 Balneolales bacterium
GCAAGAGGTCCGGGGTTCGAATCCCCGTAGCTCCACATTGAGGAATAGGGCTCAGGCGGAATAATCGATGGGCCTTTTTCGTTAGTGAGTATGGGGTAAGTCCTGCACGACCAGCTCCCTCTCAATTCCGTCAGGACCGGAAGGTAGCAGCGGCCAGAGGTTGTAGCGGTGCGATGCAGATCGCTTACCCCATTTTTTTTTGCCGACGGGGATGGAAAATCAACTTTTTTTGCCTCGATTTTTTTGCCTCGATTTGAAAGCTTTTCCGCAGCAATGGGACTGATGGGGGCCCTTTCCGTAGCACTCATGGATTAGTTCCACAGAAATCAAGATCCCGTCCCTGTGGATGTGATATGAGCGGCAATGCGCTCTGCATGCGTGCGGGCGTTTTCGATGAACCACTTGCTGGTGTTCAGCCCGCCGCAAACCACGCCGGCCAGATATACACCCGGAACGTTGCTTTCGTGCGTCTGTTCATCGTAAACAGGGATCTGCTCCTCCCCCTCAAAATCGATCCCGAGCCGTTCAAGCAGGCCAAAATCGGGTTCGTATCCCGTCATGGCCATCACAAAATCGTTTTCAATGGTCTGATAGCCATCCGGGGTGCGGATGACCACGTCCTTATCGCGGATCTCCGTTATTTCGGAGCGGAAGAATGACCGTATGGAGCCTTCCCGGATCCGGTTTTCGATATCCGGCTTCACCCAGTACTTGACCGATTCCTTGATGTGCGGTTCGCGCACGACCATGGTCACTTCCGATCCGCACCGGAATGATTCCAGGGCTACATCCACCGCCGAATTGCCGGCCCCGACCACAAGCACTTTCATGAAGGCATAGGGATGGGGTTCGTCGTAGTAGTGCTTCACCTTGGGAAGGTTCTCGCCCGGCACGTTCATGCGGTGAGGAAGACCGTAAAAGCCGCTGGACAGGATCACCTTGCTGCTTTCATAGGTTCCCTTGCTGGTGGATATGACAAAGCTGCCATCTTTCCCGCGCACATCGCGGACCTCTTCGTACAGATGCAACGGCAGCTCGTAGCTCTCGGCCACGCGCCGGTAGTATTCAAGGGCTTCACGCCGGGTGGGTTTCACTCCGTGTGAGATGAACGGGACACCTCCGATCTCCAACCGGTCGGCGGTGGAGAAGAAGGTCATGTTGGTTGGATAATGGAACACCGAGTTGACGAGGCATCCCTTGTCAATGATGCGGGAAGGGATGTCGCGCTGTTTCAGCGCAATACCGCAGGCGAGCCCGATCGGACCCGCGCCAATAATGGTAATCATGTAAGAGAAACTGAGTTTTTTGGTTGATTTCAGCTGACCGGAGAATTCCGGGTGGATACGATTCCCGAATTTTCAGTAAACCATAGCCAGGTTCCGTAAACAACAGCCGGCGTTCAAAGATTTCGAAAAAAATGGTACTCGACAGTGTCGTTGGGATCGTCCGGCAGTACGCGTTCGCGTCCGCTCTGCGTAAACCCGAAACGCTGATAAAGTCGATGGGCATTGGTGAAGCGGGTGTCCGACCAGAGTTCGATGGTTTCAGTGCCGGAATCCAAAGCGATCTCTGTCAGCCGCTGCATGATTCCGGTACCGATGCCTTTCTTGCGGAATCCGGTGTGCACATAGATGCGTGAAAGCCATGCGACCTTGCCGTCGATCGTTACGGCTCCGCAACCGGTGATTTTGTCGTCCCAAAGCGCAGTGACCAGATGCTTTTTCCGGAAATCGTAGGTTTTTTCAAACGACAGGAAGTCGGGGACTTCAATGGCTGGATCCATCGCCAGGTCGTACTCTGCGAAGGCATCGCTTATGAGCGCGACAAGATGCGGGATGTCCGTTTTCCTGGCGGATCGGATTTTCAGCGATGCGGTTGCCGGTCCATATCGTGAATGTGACCGTGGCTGTTCTTTTGGTTTGCTATCTGACAATGGGTTTTCTATCGGTCAATGGATTGGGGTCAGTCGGTTTCTGCTTTTTGGATGTTGCAGATGCCGGTTTTCGACGTTGTGTGTGTCTTTTTTGGATGTTACGGGTGCCGGTGTGGACAGCGTGTTTCATTCGAAATCCTCGTCTCCTTCCGGGTCGAACGGGGGATCGTCCGGCATGATCTTGCTATACTCTGGCAGGTCGCGGAACTGCACGCTGTACAGGTCCTTTCGACGGTCCTTGAGTGGCATGACGGTGCCGGAGTGACGGGTGCGCCGCAGCAGTTCGGTGTCCACGTCGGCCAGGACCACCATCTCGGTATTCTCGTCCGACAGCGCAGCGATGCCGTCGCGGCTGAACGGGAAATCGGACGGGGTGAAGATCGCCGACTGGGCATACTGGATCGCCATGTTCTCGACCGACGGGATGTTGCCGGTGGTACCGGCCAAAGCCACATAGATCTGGTTTTCGATGGCCCGTGCATGGGCGCAGGTGCGGACCCGGGTGAATCCATGCCGCTCGTCGGTGCAGAACGGCACAAAAAGGATGTTTGCCCCGTTGTCGACGGCATAGCGTGCCATCTCCGGGAATTCCACGTCGTAGCATACGTTGATGGCAACCTTGCCGCGGTCGGTATCGAACACCTTGGGGATGGATCCGGGCTGCACGCCCCACCAGAGGCTTTCGCTCGGGGTGATATGGATTTTATACTGTTTTTCGTAGGTCCCGTCGCGCCGGAACAGATAGGAGATATTGAACACATTGTCCTCTTCCAGCGTGAAATGCGATCCACCGATGATGTTCACGTTGTAACTCAGGGCCATGTCCCGGAAAAACTCGATATAGGCTTCGGTGTATTTATTCAGCTCCCGGGCGGCAAGTCCGGGGCGTTTTTCCTGTTCGAAACTCAGCAGCTGTGTGGTGAGGAGTTCGGGAAAGAGCACGAAATCGGACTTGTAGTCGGAGGCCACATCCACAAAGTATTCGATCTGCGTGGTGAAATCCTCGAAGTTTTGGATCTTGCGCATCTGATATTGGACGCAGCAGATCCGCACCGGCATGGAGGTGATGCGCTGTTTGGGTGCCTGGGACTGATACTCGAAATTGGTCCACTCCAGCAATGCTGCGTATCCGCAGGAATCACTGTCCTCGTCCAGGTAGTTGGTGATGATGCGCTTTACCACAAAGTCGTTCTGAAGCTGGAAAGTGAGCACCGGATCGTAGACCTTTTTGTTCATGACCGAACGGACATAGGTGTAGATGTCCATCTTGTCCTGGTGTTTGTGGTAATTCGGCAGTCTTCCGCCCACCAGGATGCGCCGCAGGTTGAGTCTTCGGCACAGCTCGGTTCGTTCCTCGTAAATTCGCCGGCCGATTTTCATGTCGCGGTAATCCGGGTCGACCATCACCTCGATGCCGTACAGCGTATCGCCTTCGGGATCGTGGTTGCGGATGTACCCGTCATCGGAAATCTCTTCCCAGGTGTGGTCAAATGAGTACTCGTCGAGATCCAGGATCAGGCTGTTGCTGGATCCGATCAGTTTGCCCTCGAAGTAGACACCGATCTGGCCTTCCTTGAAGTGCTTGAGCTGGGACCGGAAGGAATGGTAGTCATAGGGCTCCATGTCCGGAAAGCATTTGAGCTGCAATGCTTTAATATCTTTATAGTCGCTCATTTCAAGCGGTCGGATCTCAAGACTGGGATTGCTTTGGTCAATGGTCATAACAGATATGGAAAAAGGGGGATGATAAAGGATTATAACAGGTGCAAAGTTATGAAACCGGCCTGAGTGTTACAAAAACGGGTTTTTTCGTATTATCGAAGGAGGCGCTTCCGGGAGCGTGGCGGTTTCGCAAAAATAGCGCTGTCGCGCAATCTTAAAACAGCGGTTCCATCCGAAACGGTCCGGTTCCGCACAAACGTATCCAGACACAATGGGAAACAGAAAAAGAAAAAACGTGGCCGCATCGCGGTCGGTCATGCACCGGCTTGTGATGCCCGAAGACAGCAATACCCTGGGAACGCTCATGGGCGGGGTGCTCATGCACTGGATGGATATGTGTGCTGCCATAGCGGCCCGCCGCCACAGTAACAGTTATGCCATGACCGTTACCGTGGACCGGATTCAGTTCGCAGGCTCGGTCCGGGTCGGGGAAGTGGTGAACCTGGAAGCCGAAGTGACACGCGCCTTCCGAACATCCATGGAGATCGGGTTGCGCGTCATCGCCGAAAATCTGGATACGGGGGAAAAGCGTTTGTGTGCCAGTACGTTCTATTCCTTCGTGGCTGTCGACAAGAAAGGCAATACGCTTCCGGTGCCGGAGGTCATCCCGGAAACCGATGAGCAGAAAAAGCGGTACAGGGATGCGGAAGAACGGCGCAGTGCGCGTCTGGAGGATGCCGGACGCATCCGCGAGGAAGCGGA